>JBIOYO010000001.1:0-2173 GCA_044870175.1 Nocardioidaceae bacterium
GTCGCCTTGAGCGACAGCGAGACCCGCTCGCGGTCCATGTCGACGTCGAGCACCTCGACGGTGACCTCGTCGCCGACCGCGACCACCTCGCTGGGGTGGTCGATGTGCTTCCAGGACAGCTCGGAGACGTGCACCAGGCCGTCGACCCCGCCGAGGTCGACGAACGCGCCGAAGTTGACGATCGAGGAGACCACGCCCTTGCGGATCTGGCCGCGCTGCAGCTGGGTGAGGAAGCCCTGGCGGACCTCCGACTGGGTCTGCTCGAGCCAGGCCCGGCGGGACAGGACCACGTTGTTGCGGTTCTTGTCCAGCTCGATGATCTTGGCCTCGAGCTCGCGCCCGACGTAGGGCTGCAGGTCGCGGACCCGGCGCATCTCCACCAGCGAGGCGGGGAGGAACCCGCGCAGGCCGATGTCGAGGATCAGGCCGCCCTTGACGACCTCGATGACCGTGCCGGTGACGACGCCGTCCTCCTCCTTGACCCGCTCGATCGTGCCCCAGGCGCGTTCGTACTGAGCGCGCTTCTTGGACAGGATCAGCCGGCCCTCCTTGTCCTCCTTCTGGAGGACCAGGGCCTCGACCTGGTCGCCGACCGAGACCACCTCGGAGGGGTCGACGTCGTGCTTGATGGACAGCTCGCGGCTGGGGATGACGCCCTCGGTCTTGTACCCGATGTCGAGCAGGACCTCGTCCCGGTCGACCTTCACGATGGTGCCGTCGACGATGTCGCCGTCGTTGAAGTACTTGATCGTCTTGTCGATCGCGGCGAGGAAGTCCTCTTCCGACCCGATGTCGTTCACCGCTACCTGCGGCAGCCCCTGGCTGTCGGCCGGGCTGGGAAGAGTGGGAGTGCTTGTCATGGAGTGGAGGTGTTCCTTGGCTGGGTGGAGTCGTACGGACGCACGCGAAGCCGGATTTCACTACTCCAAGGGTTCTTGGTCGCCGGACCGGAGGGCCGGCTCATAGCGAGCAACGGTCCACTACGTCTGGGACCTGTGCGGACTTCATGCGCAACGCTCAGCGTACCCGGGCGGCTCCTGCCCAGTCCAACGGCCCAGTCCAGCCACCCGGTTCAACCACACAGTCCAACCACACCGGTGGCGAACTACAGTCGTCCAGGTGACCGTCCCCGCCGACGCCGCGGGCGAGGCCCCGGCCCTCATCGCCGCCGACGACCCGAGCGTGCGGCCGGCGCGCCGGCCGGTCGGCGAGGCGCAGAGCCTCCGCGCGAACCGTCGCGACTGGGACGTCTACGCCGACGAGTACCAGGCCACTCACGGCGAGTTCCTCGGCGACGCGGGTTTCGTGTGGGGGCCGGAGGGGGTCACCGAGGAGGCCGCCGGGGTGCTGGGCGATGTGGCCGGGCGGCGTTCCCTGGAGATCGGGAGCGGGGCGGGCCAGTGCTCGCGGTGGCTCCGGCAGCGCGGCGCGGCGTCGTACGGCCTGGACGTCAGCCAGCGCCAGCTGCAGCACTCCGCGCGGCTCGATGACGCGACCGGAACGGCGGTCCCGTCGGTGTGCGCGACCGCGACCGCGCTGCCGTTCGCCGGTGGCAGCTTCGACATCTGCTTCTCCTCCTTCGGCGCGCTGCAGTTCGTCGCCGACATCGAGGTGGCCGTCTCGGAGGTGGCCAGGGTGCTCCGCCCAGGCGGCCGGTTCGCGTTCTCCGTGACCCACCCGGTGCGGTGGGCGATGCCCGACGACCCGGGGCCGGACGGCCTGCGGGTGACCAGCTCCTACTGGGACCGGACGCCGTACGTCGAGGAGGACGACCGCGGCCGGGTCCGGTACGTCGAGCACCACCGCACCCTCGGCGACTGGGTGCGCCTGCTGCACCGGGCCGGGTTCGTCCTGCGCGACCTGCTCGAGCCGCCGTGGCCGGAGGGTCACGACCGGGTCTGGGGCGGGTGGGGTCCGATGCGCGGAGCCCTGGTCCCCGGGACGGCGGTCTACGTGGCCGACTACCGGCCGGAGGCGGCCGGCACGCGCTCCTGATCGGCCGGGGGCTGATCCACACGGCGCCGGTCCCGGAGCACCAGCCAGACTCCCCCCGCGACCAGCAGCAGCCCGAGCACCAGGCCTGCGATCGGGACCCACACCCGCACCGCCTTCAGCAGGGTCGCCTTCGGGGCGTACTCGTCGACGAGCTTGGACTGGGTCTGGTCGTTGTAGG
>JBIOYO010000002.1:0-8256 GCA_044870175.1 Nocardioidaceae bacterium
CGGTCGGAGCGGTCGGGGTCCACGGCGTAGGTGCGCACCGGCACCGTCGCCTCCCGGACCAGGCGGCGGCCGTGCTCGTCGTCGGCGTTGACCACGGCCAGCCTGGAGCGGGCCGGGGTGAACAGCCGGGCCTTCGCGGCGAAGTACTCCTCGACGTCGGCGTGGAAGTCGAGGTGGTCGCGGCCGAGGTTGGTGAACGCCGCCACGTCGAACACCACGCCGTCGACGCGGCCCATGACCAGCGCGTGGCTGGACACCTCCATCACGCAGCAGGCCACGTCACGCTCGCGCATGACCGCGAACAGCCCGTGCAGGTCGGTCGCCTCCGGCGTGGTCAGGGAGGTGGCGACCTCCTCGCCGGCGATCCGGGTGCCGATGGTGCCGATCACCGCGGCGCGGACGCCGGCGGCCAGCAGCGCCGACTCCGCGAGCCGTGTCGTCGTGGTCTTCCCCTGCGTTCCGGTGACCGCGACCAGGCGGAGCGCGGCGGCCGGGTCGCCGTAGATCCGGGCCGCCAGGTCGCCGAGCACGCGGCGCGGCTCGCCGACGACCAGGACGGGCAGCCCCGCGCCCCCGCACAGGGCCGCGCCGGTGGGGTCGGTCAGGACCGCGACCGCGCCGGCGTCCCTGGCCGCGGCCGCGAACTCCGCGCCGTGCGCGCGGGAGCCCGGCACCGCGGCGTAGAGGTCGCCGGGGAGGACCCGCCGGCTGTCCAGGGTGATGCCGGTGACCACGGGCGTCCGCCCGCGCCCGGCCCCGGTGCCCGCCCCGGTCCCGGCCCCCGCCGCCGTGGCCGCGCGAAGCCAGCCGGCGACCCGGTCCAGCGGGGTGTGCGGCGGCCGGGCCGGGCGCGTGGAGAGGCCCGGACGGTTCTGGGTCACGACCGGAACCTACCGGCCGGGCCGGTCGCGGCACGGGCCCAGGGGCTCAGAGGTGGCGCGACCCCTCACTCGATCGGCAGGGTCGGGGCCGGCGATCCGGTCGGTGGCACGGCGTACCGCTGCAGCAGGTAGGTGATGATCTTGTGGAACGCCGGCCCGCCCACCGAGCCGCCGCCGCCGCCGTTCCTCGGGTCGTGCACGACGACGTACACGGTGAACCTCGGCTGGTCGGCCGGCGCGAACCCCGCGAACGACACCGTGACCGTGCCGTCGTAGCACCCGCAGGTCCTGCCCACCCGCTGCGCGGTGCCGGTCTTGCCGGCGACCCGGTAGCCCTGGACGGCCGCCCCCGGCGCCGTGCCCTGGACGGGGTCGGTGACCATCTCCATCATCCGTGCGGTCGCCGCCGCCGCGGCCCGGCTGACCACGCGGCGACGCTGGCTGGTGCCGGAGCCGACCACGTCGCCGGCGTTGGTCGTGGCGGCGCCGTCGACCAGGCTGGGCTGCACGTAGACGCCGCCGTTCGCGACGGTGTTGACCGCCGCGGCCATCTGCACGGCGGACACCGCGACGCCCTGCCCGAAGGCGATGTTGTCCTTGTTGATCTGCGCCCAGCCGCGCCAGTCCGGCAGCACGCCGGCGGACTCCGCGTCCACGCCGATGCCGGTGCGCGCGCCGAGCCCGAAGGCCCTCAGGTAGTCGTAGAGCCGCTCCGCGCCCATCTGGCGCGCCGCCAGCACGGTGCCGATGTTGGACGACTTCGCGATCACCCCGGCCAGGGTGAGCCGGATCCGGCCGTGGTCGAAGTAGTCGTGGATCACCCGGTCCGAGCTCGGCAGCGTCTCCGGGATGACGATGCGAGTGCGCGGGGTGACCAGCTGGGCGTCCAGCAGCGCCGCCGCGGTGAGCACCTTCTCCACCGAGCCGGGCTCGTAGGCGTCCCGGGCGGCTCGGGTGCCGCGGTCGGCCCGCCGCGACTGCTCGAGGTGGTCGGGGTTGTAGGTCGGATAGTCGGCCACCGCCAGCAGCTCGCCGGTGCGGCGGTCCATGACCACCGCCGACCCGGACACGCCGCCGGCGTCCTCGACGGTGTTGCGCAGCACCCGCTGCACGTAGAACTGCACGTCGCGGTCGATGGTCAGGCGGAGGTCGTCGCCGTCGACCGGGTCGACCACGTTGTTGTCGCCCAGCGGGATCCGGTTGCCGCCGCCGACGTCGTAGGTGGCCGAGCCGTCCTTGCCGCTGAGCGCGCGGTCGAAGTACTGCTCCGCGCCCTCCGCGCCGTCACCGTTGTCGTTGAGGAACCCGACCAGGTTGGCCGCGACGTCGGCGGCCGGGTAGGTGCGGACGGGGTCGCGCCGGACGTCGATGCCCTTGAAGCCCAGGCGGTCCAGCTCCTCGACCACGGCACGGGCCTGCGTGGACGGGATCCGGCGGGCGACGTACCGGAAGTGGTTGGGGTCCTGCTCCGTGCCCGCGGCGCGCAGGTCGGTGAGTGCGGTGAAGTAGTCGATGCCGAGCCGGGCGGCCAGGATGCGGGCGATCGCCCCGGCGTCGCCGATGGTCTTGGTCGGGTCGGCGACGATCATCAGCCCGTCCAGCGACTCCGCCAGTGGCCTGCCGTCGCGGTCGGTGATCCGGCCCCGGGTGGCGGGGAGGATCTCGGTGACCGCGCCCACCTCACGGGCCTTGTCTGCGTACGCGCGTGCGTCGAGCCCCTGCAGCTGGAACAGCCGGGCCGCGAACACCGACACGACCATGGCGATGACCAGGAACCCCACCCGCAGCCGCACCATGGACCGGGTCCGGACCGCCTCCACCCCCCGGCGGGGTCGGCGCCGGACGCGCGGTCGCCGGGGGTGGGTCACTGGTGCGCTCTCCTGCCGGGGGTGCTCGGGGGTCCTTCGTTTCTACCTCCCGGCGGCGGACTTCGATGGATGGCGCGCCGAGGACCGACTCAGCGGCGACCCGGGGTGCCGTTCGCGCCCGTGCCGTCCGCCCTGCCCGCGACGGCGACCGTGCCCGTGCCGGGCGTGCGGCCTGCGTTGACGGCCGCCTCGTCGTCGGCCGGCGGCCGGACCCGCACCACCTTCGCCCGGATCGACGCGGGCTTGCGCGGTGGCAGGGCGGTGAGCCGCATCGCGTTGGCGGGGGTGGCTGGGGCCGGGTTGCCGAGGACCCGGCCGTCGGAGAGGCGCAGGAACGCCGGGGACGACATCGGCACCATGCCGAGGCGGCGGGCCTGCACGGCGACCCGCTGCGGGTCGCGCAGCGCGTCCAGCTCCAGCTGCAGCTGCTGCTCGCGCGCGGTGAGCTCGGCGGCGCGCTGCTCCATCGCGGTGGCCGCGAACGACGCCTGCTGCATCTGGGTGTTGAAGACCAGCAGGCCGACGACCCCACCGAGGAGGACCAGGCTGACCAGGATCACGAACGGCACCCGGCGGGCCTGAGGGCGTCCGCGGGGTACGACGGTGAGCCTGGCCCGCTCGACGGCCGCCCACGCGGCGCGCGGGACGCGGGCCCTGGCGGTCGTCCGGCGTGGGCTCACTGCGAGCTCACTCCAGGGGCGTGCCTCACGCTGGGTGATCATGCCACCGCTCCTGACCGGATCCGTTGCACGGCGCGCAGGCGCACCGACCGAGCTCGTGGGTTTCTTGCGATCTCCTCCGGGGAGGCCCGCTCCGCGCCGCGGGTGAGCGGCCGCAGCAGGGGCTCACGGTCCGGCGGGACGACGGGCAGGTCTGCCGGGACGTCGGCCCGGGCGTTGCGGGTGAACAGCTGCTTGACCATCCGGTCCTCCAGGGAGTGGTAGGCCAGGACGACCACCCGGCCGCCCACCCGCACCGCGTCGACCGCCGCAGGCAGTGCCCGGCGGAGCGCCGCGAGCTCGTCGTTGACCTCGATGCGCAGCGCCTGGAAGGTGCGCTTCGCCGGGTGCCCCCCGGTCCGGCGGGCGGGTGCGGGCACCGCGTCGCGGACCACGCCGACCAGCCGGGCGCTGCGGGTGAAGGGCTCACGGGCCCGCTCCTCGGCGATCCGCCGGGCGATCCGCCGGGCGTACCGCTCCTCGCCGTACTCCCTGAGCACGCGGGCCAGATCGTCCACGGAGTAGGTGTTCAGCACGTCCGCCGCCGTCCGGCCGCGGCTGTCGTCCATGCGCATGTCCAGGGGCGCGTCCTCGGCGTAGGCGAAGCCGCGCTCACCGACGTCGAGCTGCATGCTGGAGACGCCGAGGTCGAACAGCACGGCGTCGACGGCCCCCACGCCGCCTAGGCCGCTTGGGCCGCCCAGGCCGAGCCGGGCCAGCACGTCGGGGATCTCGTCGTACACCGCGTGCACCGCGGTGAAGCGGTCGCCTGCCGCCGCGAGCCGTCGCCGGCTGCGGTCGACGGCGTGCGGGTCACGGTCGACGCCGACGACCCGCGCCCGAGGACAGCCTCGCAGGACCGCCTCGCTGTGCCCGCCCAGGCCCACGGTGGCGTCCACCAGCACCGCTCCCTCGTGCTCGAGGGCCGGCGCGACCAGCGCGACCACCCGGTCCAGCAGCACGGGCACATGGCTGGGGTCCTGCCGCTCCGCGGCCACGGGCACGGGCCTCAGCCGACCAGCGCCATCAGCAGCAGCAGCGCGAGCGCGACGCCGGTGGAGGCGGCCGCAGAGAACAGAACGACGGCGACCCCCTCGCGGACGTCCTGGCGGACCCTGCGGGGCCGGCCGTAGCGAGCCGCGCACACCGGATGGGCCGGCCGTGGTCCGGTGGTCAGGCTCATCGGTTCCTCCCGTCGCGGCCGCGGTTCGTCGGGCCTGGTCCCCGTCCGCTCCGCCGGGCCGTCTGGCACCGGGGAAGGTGTGCCAGCGAGGCCCGCGCGCTGAGCGGACGTGAGACCGGGTCCGGCGACTCCTCTCCTTGCTCTGCTCCTGTCCTGCTCAGACCCCGGGGAAGACCTCCTCGGAGAGCTCGGCGAACGAGTCCGCCTGCGCCTCCGCGTAGGCCTGCCACGCGGCCGCGTCCCAGATCTCCAGCCGGGTCATCGCGCCGATCACGACGACGTCCCGGCCCAGCGACGCCCAGGAGCGCAGCACCGGCGGGATGGTGACCCGGCCCTGCCTGTCCGGGGTCTCCTCCGAGGCTCCGGAGGAGAACATCCGCACGTAGTCGCGGGCGGCCTTGTTGGTCACCGGTGCCTCGCGCAGCCGCTCGGTGATCCGGGCCACCTCGGCCCGCGGCCACACGTACAGGCAGTGCTCCTGCCCCCGGGTCACGACCAGTCCGTCCGCAAGCTCGTCCCTGAACTTCGCCGGGAGGAAGATCCGCCCCTTCTCGTCCAGCCGCAGGGGGTGGGTGCCGAAGAACATCTCGACACCTCCGCGGACAGACCGGGCTTCTCCTCCACCACGCTCCACGATACTCCACTCTCCCCCACTCGCCAACCACCCACCGACGTGCGGTGCGCCGAGCCCCACCGGGCTGCTTGCTTCCGGGGCGACAATGGGCGGGAGGTCGCGGCGCCCGCGAGGGGTGGCGACCACCGCGGGACAGGCGGACAGGGAGGGCTCAGGTGGGGTCGGTGCCGGTGCACGATGGCGGTGCGAGCGGGCTCGGCGGCGACGGAGCGGGCCTGGACGGAGCCGGCCTCGACACGGTCGCCCGGGTGACCAAGCGGGTCCGCGCGAGCATCGAGACCGTCATCGAGGGCAAGCCGGAGGTGGCCCGGCTCGCGGTCGTGGTGCTGCTCGCGGAGGGCCACCTGCTCATCGAGGACGTGCCTGGAGTCGGCAAGACCATGCTCAGCAAGGCACTGGCCCGCTCGATCGACTGCACGGTCCGCCGGATCCAGTTCACCCCCGATCTGCTGCCCTCCGACGTCACCGGCGTCTCGGTGTTCAACCAGGACACCCGGCTCTTCGAGTTCCGGCCCGGTGGCATCTTCGCCAACATCGTGGTGGGCGACGAGATCAACCGCGCCTCCCCCAAGACGCAGTCGGCGCTGCTGGAGTGCATGGAGGAGCGCCAGGTCACGGTCGACGGCACGACGTACCTCCTCGACGCGCCGTTCCTGGTGATCGCGACCCAGAACCCGATCGAGATGGAGGGCACCTATGCGCTGCCGGAGGCGCAGCGCGACCGGTTCATGGCCCGGGTCTCCATGGGCTACCCGGTCGAGGCGGCGGAGATCGCGATGCTCGGCTCGCACACCCGCCGCAGCCCGCTGGACGACCTCGAGCCCGTCACCGACGCCGCCGAGGTGGCCACGCTGATCCGGATCGTCGCGCAGGTGCACGTCTCCGAGGCGGTCCAGCGGTACGCCGTCGCGCTGACCACCGCCACCCGCCGGTCTCCTGACCTGATGCTCGGCGCCTCACCGCGGGCCACGCTGCACCTGGTCCGCGCCTCCAAGGCCGGCGCCGCGCTGGACGGTCGCGACTACGTCATCCCCGACGACGTCCAGGCGTTCGCCGTGCCGGTGCTCGCCCACCGGCTGCTGCCCACTGTGGAGGCGTCGATGGGCGGCCGCACCGCCGAGCAGACCCTGCGCAGCATCGTGGGGTCGGTGCCGATGCCCTCCGGGCCCGCGCCGGCCAGGGCGGGCGCCGCCACGGACGGGTCCCGCGTCCCCTCCCGGGTCAGCTGAGGCTCGTTGTCATGCGTGAGGCGCTCGGCGCGCTGACCAACCGGGGCCGCGCGTTCATCGCGGCCGGCACCACCACCATCGTGTGCGCGCTGGTCCTCGGCTACGACGAGCTGGTCCGGGTCGCCGCCCTCCTGCTCGTGCTCCCCCTGGTCACCGCGTGGTTCGTCGGCCAGAACCGCTACCGCCTCGGCCTGGTGCGCTCGCTGAACCCGGCTCGCGTGGCGGTCGGGCAGCCGGCGAGGGTGCAGCTGGAGCTCACCAACGACGGCCGGATGCCCACCGGGCTGCTGCTGCTCGAGGAGGTCCTGCCCTACGTCCTCGGGACCAGGCCGCGGTTCGTCATCGACAAGATGGGCCCGTTCTGGCGGCGTACCGTGCGGTACACCGTGCGCTCCGACGTCCGGGGCAAGCTGACCGTCGGCCCCATGACGGTGCGGCTCAGCGACCCGTTCGGGCTGATCGAGCTCACCCGCACCTTCCACGCCACGTCCTCCCTGGTGGTCACGCCGCGGGTCACGGCGCTGCCGGCCATCCCGCTGTCCGGGGTCTGGACGGGCTCGGGGGACAACCGGCCCCGCGCGTTCGCCAGCGGCAGCGCCGAGGACGTCACCGTCCGGGAGTACCGGCAGGGCGACGACCTGCGTCGCGTGCACTGGCGGAGCAGTGCCAAGGCCGGGGAGCTGATGGTGCGCCGCGAGGAGCAGCCCTGGCAGTCACGTGCCACGGTGTTCGTCGACAACCGAGCGCACGTGCACCGCGGGTCGGGACCCATGTCGTCGCTGGAGCACGCCGTCGCGGTCGCCGCCTCGGTCGCGGTCCACCTGACCCAGCGCGGCTTCGTGGTCCGGCTCGTCACGGCTCAGGGCGAGGAGCACGCCGGCTGGCACGAGCACGGGTCCGCCTCGGCGGAGACCGGGCCGCTGCTGGAGGCTCTCGCCGTCGTCCGCGAGGCGCCACGCGCCACGGTGGACCTCGGCTGGCTGCACGAGGCGGGCCAGGGCACCGGGCTGACGGTCGCCGTGCTCGGCGCGCTGGACGACGCCGACCATCCCAGCCTGGTCCGGATGCGCCACGGTGCCTCCGGCGCGCTCGCGGTGCTGCTGGACGTCGACGCCTGGGATCCCCCGCGCAGCGGACCCCGCTCCCAGGCGCCACACAGCGCCTGGCTGGCCACACGAGGCTGGCGGGTCGCCGTCGCCGGACCGGGGGACCCGCTGCCCCGCGTGTGGCAGACCCTGGGCGCCGTGGGCCGGGCCCGCCCCTCGACCCGGCCGGCGGAGCCGGAGCCGGTCCCATGACCGTCCCACGCCCGAGGGCCGACGACGTCGTGGTGCCGGCGGTAGCGGCGCTCGCCACGTTCGCGACCCTGCTCGGCTGGGCGGGGTTCTCCGAACGGCCCAGCGCATACCTGGTGCCGCTGTTCTGGGTGTGCCTGGTCGTCGCCGGCGTCGGCTGCGTGCTGCGGACGCTGCGGCTGCCCGCCCTCCTGGTGCTGCTCGGCCAGCTGCTGCTGCTGCTCGTCTGGGCCTGCCGCTTCTGGGCCGGCGCCTGGCTGCCCACGCCCGCCGCGCTGGGCGCGCTCGGGGACACCTGGCGGCTCGCCGTCGAGACCGCGAACATGTACGCCGCGCCCGTGAACGCCGAGGTGACCGAGTTCCACCCGCTGCTGATCGTCGGGGGGGCCGGCTGCGCGGTCGCCGTGGACTTCCTCGCAGCCGGGCTCCGCCGGGTGCCGCTGGCCG
>JBIOYO010000003.1:0-4997 GCA_044870175.1 Nocardioidaceae bacterium
GCCATCGCCGGCACGGCGGCGAGCTGGCCGCGCATCTCGGCGGCGTACTGGTCGGCGTTGAGCCCCGCCAGGAGGTGCAGGGTGCCGTCGCCGATGACCACCAGGCCGGCGACACCGGAGTCGGTGAGCTTCTGCTCGTCGACCCGGCCGGTGTCGTTGACCTTGACCCGCAGTCTGGTCTCGGCCACGGCGTCGACCTTGACCACGTTGTCGTGACCGCCGAGCCCCTCGATGATCCCGCGTGCCTTCTCCGGAGCGAGCGGGTCCCGCAGCTTGACGGCGGCGCCACCGGTCGGCTGGTAGGAGATCTCGCCGGCCGCCTCGTCGGAGAGCTCCGCCTCGTCGCCGGCGTGCTTGAGGTACTCCTCCATGTCGGTCTTGAGGTTCTCCGAGCGGGTCCCGAAGATCGCCTGCATGTTGTTGCCGACCAGGAGCACGCCCGCCGCGCCCAGCGCCTTGAGCTTGTTCTGGTCGGCCTTGTTGACGTCGACGACACCGACCCGCAGCCGGGTGATGCAGGCGTCGAGGTCCTTGATGTTGCTGCGGCCACCGAAGGCGAGCACCAGCTGCTGGGAGAACCGGTTGCCGGCGTCCTCGAGAGCCTCCCCTCGGTCCACCTCGGCCCGCTCCCGGCCCGGCGTCATGAGCTTGAACCGGGTGATCAGGAACCGGAAGACCACGTAGTACATGGCGAAGTACACCGGCCCGAGCAGGAACACCAGCCACGGTCTGGTGTCCAGGTAGTAGAACAGCGCGAAGTCGATGAACCCGTGGGAGAACGTGTAGCCGAGCAGGCCGCCGGCGAGGTACATGATCGGGAACGCCAGGCCGGCCATCACGATGTGCGCGAGGTACAGCACCGGCGCCACGAACATGAACGAGAACTCCAGCGGCTCGGTGATGCCGGTAAGGAAGGCGGTGAGCGCGGCCGACAGCATGATGGACCCCACGCGCACCTTGTTCTCGGGCTTCGCGGACTGCCAGATCGCCAGCGCCGCCCCGGGCAGGCCGAACATCTTGAACAAGAACCCACCGCCGAGGATGCCGGCGGTCGGGTCGCCGGCGAAGAACCGCGGGATCTCCCCGTGGACAACCTCGCCGTCGGGTGTCGTGTAGGAGCCGATCTCGAAGAAGAACGGCGCGTTCCAGATGTGGTGCAGGCCGAAGGGCACCAGGGACCGCTCGACCGTGCCGTAGATCCACACGGCCACCGCCGGCTGGCTGTTCACGGCCCAGGCGGAGAAGTCGTCGATCAGGCTCTGGATCGGCGGCCAGATGAAGCTGAGCGCCACGCCGACGGCGATCGCGGCGAACGCGGTGACGATCGGCACGAACCGCTTGCCGGCGAAGAACCCGAGGTACGGCGGCAGCGAGATGCGGTAGAACCGGTTGAACATCGACGCGGCGACGACACCGATGATGATGCCGCCGAAGACCCCGGTGTTCAGCGTCTCGATGCCGACGATGGTGCTGGTCTCCGCCCCTCGCTCGGCTGCGATGACGCCCATCGTGCCGGTCATGACGAGGTAGCCGACGACTCCCGCCAGAGCTGCCACGCCATCGTTCTTGGCCAGCCCCAGCGCGACACCGATCGCGAAGATCAGGCCGAGGTTGTCGAAGATCGGGCCGCCGGAGGCCACCATGATCTTCAGCAGCACCTCCACCGGCGGCCACAGGTTCCAGCCCTCCTCCTCGGCAGCCCCGAGCAGGGCGCCGCCGACGCCGAGCAGGATGCCGGCCACCGGCAGCACGGCGACCGGCAGCATCAGCGCCTTGCCGATCTTCTGCAGCGTGCCGAAGGCGTTGCTGCCGATCTCCTTCAGTCGGGACGGGCCGGCCGGGGTTCCGGTCTCGGTTGCGGTCGCTGTCGACATCGGTGTCCTCTCCTGCCTTGGAACGGGGGGAGCCCTCAGGCCTCGTCGTCGTCGGTGGGGACCAGCGCACGGACGGACGCGGCGCCGTCCTGGCTGAGGGCGCGCGCGGCGAGCTTCGCGCAGTCCGCGCGGGACAGGGAGCGGATCTGCGCCTTGACCGCCGGGATCGCGGGAATGCTGACGCTGAGCTCGTCGACCCCGAGCCCGACCAGGATCGGCACCGCCTGCGGGTCCGAGGCGATCCCGCCGCAGACCCCGACCCAGCGCCCGGCGGCGTGCGCCGCGGCGACCGACTGTCCGATCAAGCCCAGGACGGCCGGGTTGAGCCCGTCGACCTGGGGCGCGAGCTTCGGGTGGCCTCTGTCCATCGCGAGGGTGTACTGGGTCAGGTCGTTGGTGCCGACGGAGAAGAAGTCGGCCTCGGCGGCGAACTGCGCTGCCATGACGGCCACCGACGGGACCTCGACCATGATCCCCAAGGGCACCGGGCCGACGTCGAGGGCCCGGCGCTCCTCCTCGAAGATGGCCTTGGCCTCACGGAGGTCCTCGATCGTGGCGATCATCGGGAACATCACGTTGATCTTCGCGCCTGCGCCGGCCGCGCGCAGGATGGCCCGGACCTGGGTGCGCAGCACCTGCGGGCGGTCCAGGCCGACCCGGATGCCGCGCTCGCCGAGGAACGGGTTCTCCTCTGGCGCGATCGGGAGGTACGGCAACGGCTTGTCGCCGCCGACGTCGAGTGTGCGGATCACCAGCGGTTGACCGGGCTGCAACGCCGACGCGATCGCAGTGTAGACCTCGGCCTGCTCGTCCTCGGTCGGCGCCTTCGCCCGGCCCAGGAAGACGAACTCGGAGCGGAGCAGCCCCACGCCCTCCGCGCCCTTCGTCATGGCCTCCCGGGCGTCGTCGAGACCGCCGATGTTGGCCACCACCTCGATGCGGTGCCCGTCGCCGGTCACCGCCGGCTCGTCGGCCGCGGCGAGGTCCCTGGCCCGCCGGGCAGCGACGCGCTCCTGGTGGCGGGCGATGCGGGCGACGTCGTCCTCCGTGACGTTCGTGCGCACCGTGCCCTTGCCGCCGTCGAGAATGACCAGCGCGCCGTCGTCGAGCTCCAGGGTCCTCGGCTCGATGCCGGCCACGGCCGGGATGTCGAGCGACCGGGCGAGGATCGCGACATGGGAGGAGGCGCCTCCGGCCACGGTGCAGAACCCGGCAACCTTCGTCCGGTCCAGCGAGGCCGTGTCCGACGGAGTCAGGTCCTCGGCGACCAGGATCGTCCCCTCCGGGATGTCGGGCCGCTCGCGCCGGTGGCCGGTGATCTCCTCGAGCACGCGCTGACCGACGTCGCGCACGTCCGCGGCGCGCTGGGCCAGCAGCTCGTTGGTCATCCCGGCCAGGCGCTCGGCGTACGTCGTGTAGGCGCGCCGCCAGGCGAAGGCGGCGCTCTTGCCCTTGTCGATCGCGCTCGAGGCGATGTCGAGCAGGTCCGGGTCGCGCAGGAGCACCCGGTGCGCGGCGAAGATGGCGGCCTTGTCCGGGTCGGCCTCCTGCTTGAGCAGGTTCTCCAGCGTCTCCAGCTGGACCATGGCCCGGTCGATCGCGTCGTTGAGCACCCGCCGCTCCCTGTGCCGGTCGGCGGCGTACTCCTTGACCTCGATGTCCTCGCGCCTGACCTGCAGGACCCTGCCGATGCCGAGACCGGGCGAGGCCGCGACCCCGAGGAGGAGGTGGGGGTCCTCGGAGCGGCGCCGCGGCTGCGACACGGGTGCCACCGGCTGGGCCGCCTGCGCCGCGGCGGCGTCCGCGTCGAGGATCGGGAGGACGCCCTCCTCGCCCAGGCCCTCGCGGAGCGCGGTCGCGAGCTCCTCGGCCGCCGCCGCGGAGTCGGGCCCGTGCGCGATCACCTGGACCTTGTCACCCTGCGCCGCCCCGAGCCCCATGATCGCAACGACGCTCTTGGCGTTGCACTGGTCCTCGCCCCTCTTGAGCCGGATCTCGCTGTCGTACTTCTGCGCGAGGTCGGACAGCACCGCCGCCGGGCGGGCGTGCAGTCCTGCGGGGTTGGGGATGACGACCGCCGGTGAGGTGACGGTCCGGCCGACGGGAGCCTCCGCCGGCGCGCCGGCGCCTTCCTCGGCGAGCCGGGCCTCGGCGATGTCGTCCGCGCCTGCCGTCACCAGCCCTGAGCGAGGGGTGAACGACGCCAGCCGGTCGGAGTTGGCGATGACGACCTGCGTGAGCAGGCTCTTCGCGCTGGTGGCGACCTTGTCGAGGTCGAAGCGGACCAGCTCGTCACCGACCCGCACGTGGTCGCCGACCTTGACCCTGGGCTCGAAGCCCTCCCCCCGCATCTTCACCGTGTCGAGGCCGATGTGGAGGAGCACCTCGAGGTCTCCGATGGTACGGATGGTCACCGCGTGGAACGCGGGGTGCAGGTGGACCACCTCGCCGTCACAGGGCGCCAGGAGATGGTCGCTCAGCGGGTCGATCGAGACGCCCTCGCCGACCATCTTCTGGGCGAAGACGGGGTCAGGGACCTGCTCGATCGGGACGACGATCCCGGTCAGCGGCGCCTTGAGGTCGAGCGTCGTGACGGCAGGGGCGGAGGCGTCGGCTGACATGTCTGTTCTCCTCGAGCACTTCGTCTGGCACGGCGTGGTCGCGAAGCAGAGGGCACCTGAAGGCGCGTGTGCCCGGGCAAACGTCCCCGGCTCGCCGCCCGAGAGGGACCTCGAAGGTCCGGTCCGGTCCTTGTGCCACCTCGAGCCTCGGACGTCGCGACGTGTGCTCGCGGCATCCGCCTGGGTCTGCGGGGGCGGACGTTCGATGCGGACCGTACTCGGCCCGGGGGGTGCGGGACAAGAGGCTGCGCTTGTTTCCGCTGGGCGCGTCGCGGCACGCACTCGACCTAGAGCCGCGCGACGAACCGGCGCCCGCGCAACGCCTCCTCGACCAGCCCGACGGCCCGGCGCTCCCCCAGCAGCCGCGCCGACTCCGCCTGCCAGGTCTGGACCGCGGCCTCCACGGTGTCCGGGTCGGCCACCTCCCGCAGCACCCCCCGGGCCTCGCTCAGCCCGCGGCGCACCGCCTCCTGCGACGCCTCCACGTGCAGCACCGCGAACC
>JBIOYO010000004.1:0-11355 GCA_044870175.1 Nocardioidaceae bacterium
GCGCCGAGCCGATCGGCACGGTCCGGTCGACGAACGTGGCCTGCCAGGCGGCGTGCTTGGCGTCGGCGTCGGCAAGGGACGCGGTCACGGCCATCGCGCGCGCCGCGCTGTCGGGGTCGGGGTCCTCTGCCCGCAACGCCGCGCACCGGCTGTCGGCTTCCGCCCGGTCGAGGGAACCGATCGCCGCCTGCCGCTGCAGCACCCACCAGCGCAGGTCCACGTCGGCACCGGCCCGGTGGGCGAGCCGCTGGAGCTCGTCGGGGTCCGTCGCGGTGCGCGCCAGGCCGCGCAGCGCCACGGCACGACGGTGCGGGGAGCCCGCCAGTGCCCGGCACACCTCCGCGACCTGGCTGCCCAGGTCGGGGCGCTCCTCGGCGGGTGCCCAGCGCTCGACTGTCGTGCACGCGAGCTCGAGCACGGGCTCGAGAACCGGGTCCGCAGTCTCCGCTCGCAGCACTCCGCACAGGGCTGGCACGACCTCGCGGGCGACCGCGTCGCCTGCCCGCAGCATGTCCCAGACCGTTGCGACGCAGACCGCCCGGGCGACCGCGGTGGGGAGGCGGCCGGCCTCGGCGAGCAGTGTCGACCGGCTCTCGTCGCTGGGCCTGGTGGTGGCGAAGGTGAGGTTCTCGTCGTTGACCAGGTAGAGGGCCGCGCCGGCCGGCAGGGCCACGGGTGCCGTGGCGCCCTCGACCTCCACCTCTGCCAACCCGGACCTCTCCAGTGCGTCGCCCTCCCGGTGGTAGGCGCCGACCGCCACGCGGTGGGGACGCGGCGGGTCACCTCCCGGGCCCTCGGCCCGCAGCGCCAGGCCACCGTTGTGCTGCTCCAAGGTGAGCCGGTCGGTGCCCGCGGTCTCCAGCCACGCCGCCCGCCACGTGGCGAGGTCGCGGCCGCTGGCCTGCGACAGGGCGGCGACCAGGTCGTCCAGGGTGGTGTTCTGCCAGGCGTGCCGGGCGAAGTACGCCGCCATCCCGGCGCAGAAGGCCTCCTCGCCGACATACGCCTTCAGCTGCCACAGCGTCGCCGCACCCTTGGGGTAGGTGATGTCGTCGAAGATCGACGCCGCCTCTGCGACGTCGCGGATCGGCAGCCGGATCGGGTGGCTGCCCGGGCCCTGGTCGGCGAGGTAGGCGCGCAGCTCCCGGCCCACCAGGTTGCTCGCCCACGCGTCGGTGTGCCTGGTGGCTTCCACGGCTGCCCAGTGCGCGGCGAACTCGGCGAACGCCTCGTTGAGCCACAGGTCGTCCCACCAGCGCATCGTGACGATGTTGCCGAACCACATGTGCGCCATCTCGTGGAGCAGGACCAGGGCCAGCCGCTCCTGCTCGGCCGGGGTGGGCTCGCTGCGGCTGAGGAAGGCGTCGCTCCAGGTCACCGCACCGTAGTTCTCCATCGCGCCGCCCATCTCGGGCATGAAGACCTGGTCGTACTTGGGCTGGGGGAATGCCATCGCGAACCGCTCGCCGAAGAACGCCAGCCCTTGCGCCGTGACGGTGAAGATCTCCTCGGCGTCGCGCTCCAGCTGCTCGCGCAGCGACCGGCGGGCGAAGATGCCGAGGTCGTAGCCGCCCGCCTGGCGCCGGATCTCGTGCAGCGGGCCGGCGAGCACGACCGGGTTGTACGTCGACAGCGGCGGTGTGGCCGGGAAGGCCCATCGCCGCGTCCCTCCGTGGTCGGTGACCTGCGGGTTGCCGGAGTTGCTCACCACCCGCCACGCTGCGGGCGCGTCGACGGTGAGGACGTGCTCGGCCTTGAGGTCGGGCTGGTCGAAGCAGGCCCACGCCAGGCGTGCGGCATCGGGCTCGAACGTGGTCCAGGCATAGACCTCGCCGTCGGCGGGGTCGACCGCCCTGTGCACACCGTCGTCGGCCGTGGTGTCGGCCTGGACGGACTCGACGACGAGCGTGTTGTCGGCGGCCAGGCCGGGAAGCCGGATCCGTCCCTGCTCCTGCGGCGGCAACCGGACGCCGTTGAGCGTGGCCGAGCGCGCCTCGGCGCTGCAGTCCACGAACGTCTCGGCGCCGGGCCGGCGACAGGTGAAGGTCACGGTGGAGACGCAGCGGACCTCCGGCCCCGTGGGCAGCGCGGTCAGGTCGACGGAGATGTCGTAGCGGTCGACGTCGACCAGCGCCGCCCGCTGCTCGGCCTCGGTCTGGGTCAGGCTGCGCACGTCCATGACCGGACTCTACGGGCGGCCTCGGACACCGCGAGCTCCTCCCTGGGACGGCTGTGGACGAGCCCCGCGCCGGGACGCTCAGCGGGCGATCTCGGCGTAGGCCGCGGTGAGGAGGGCCGGGTCGGGCCCCTCGAGGAGGGCCGGGCGGCCCAGCCCTTCGAGCACGACGAAGCGCAGCAGGTCGCCGCGGCTCTTCTTGTCCACGCGGATGGCCTGGAGCAGCTGCTCCCAGGACGCGCCGGCGTAGGTGGTGGGCAGACCGACCAGCTGAAGGATGGTCCGGTGCCGGTCGGCGGTGGCCTCGTCGAGGCGACCCGCGAGCCGGGCCAGCTCGGCGGCGTACCGCATGCCGATGGCGACGGCGGCGCCGTGCCGGTAGGAGTACCGCTCGGCGCGCTCGATCGCGTGGCCGAGGGTGTGGCCGTAGTTGAGCACCTCCCGGCCTGGGTGGCCGGCCGACCCGCCGGTCTCCCTGAGGTCGTCGGCGACAACGGCGGCCTTGACCCGGATCGCCCGCTCGACCAGCTCGCGCAGCTCCGCGGACCCGACGGTCGTGGCCCGGTCAGGGGACCGCTCGACGACGTCGAGGATCTCCGGGTCGGCGATGAAGCCGCACTTGACCACCTCGGCCAGGCCGCTGACCAGCTCGCCCTGCGGCAGCGTCTCCAGAGCGGCGAGGTCGCAGAGCACGCCGGCGGGCTCGTGGAAGGCGCCGACGAGGTTCTTGCCCTCGGCGGTGTTCATGCCGGTCTTGCCTCCGACGGCCGCGTCGACCATCGCCAGCAGGGTGGTCGGGACGTGCACCACGCGGACGCCGCGCAGCCAGGTGGCGGCGACGAAGCCGCCCATGTCGGTGGTGGACCCTCCCCCGACGGTCACGACGGCGTCGGAGCGGGTGAACCCGGTGCGGCCCAGCACCTGCCAGCAGAACGCCGCCACCGGTGCGAGCTTGGCCTCCTCGCCGTCGGGGATCTCGATCGCGTGCGCGTCGTACCCCTCCCCGACCAGGTCCTCGCGCACCGCCTCCCCGGTCGTCGCGAGCGCGCGCGGGTGGATGACCGCGACCCGGCGCACGGCCGGGCCGAGCATGGCGGGCAGCTCGCCGAGCAGGCCGGTGCCGACGACGACGTCGTACGGCGAGGCGCCGCGCACCGGCACGACGGTGGGCTGGTCGCTCATCGCCGTCCGCCCTCCACCAGCGTGAGCACCTCCTCGGCGACCTCCTGCGGCGACCTGCCGCTGGTGTCCACGCGGTGGGTGGCCACGGCCAGGTAGAGCGGCCGCCGCTCGGCCAGCAATGTGCGCAGCGTGCCACGGACGTTGCCGAGCAGCAGCGGCCGGCCGGTGCCGAGACCGACCCGCTTCGCGGCGTCGGCGAGGTCGACGTCGAGGAATACCACGGTGTGCCCGCGCAGCAGGTCACGGGTCTCCTCCGACAGCACGGCACCGCCGCCCAGCGCCAGGACACCGTCGTGCTCGGCGAGGGCGCGGCGCACCGCGTCGCGCTCCAGGGCCCGGAAGTGCTGCTCACCCCGCTCGACGAACAGGTCCGACACGGTGGCGCCGGCCGCCGCCTCGACGTCGGCGTCGGTGTCGCGGATGCCGACACGCCAGGTCTCGGCGACCAGGCCGCCGACGGTCGACTTGCCGGCACCCATCGGCCCGACGAGGACCACCCGCGGGCCGGCGCCCTGCTCCGGCGTCACCGGAACCTTAGGGCGTGGAGGTAGCCCTCGACGTTGCGCCGGGTCTCGCCGACAGAGTCGCCGCCGAACTTCTCCAGCACCGCGTCGCCGACCACCAGCGCCACCATCGCCTCCGCGACCACGCCGGCGGCGGGGACGGCGCAGACGTCGGAGCGCTGGTGGTGGGCGACCGCCGCCTCACCGGTGGCCACGTCGACGGTGCGCAGCGCGCGCGGCACGGTCGCGATCGGCTTCATCGCGGCGCGGACCCGCAGGGCCTCGCCGGTCGACATGCCGCCCTCGGTGCCGCCCGAGCGCCCCGAGGTGCGCCGGATGCCACCGGGCGTCGGCTGCATCTCGTCATGGGCCAGGGACCCGGGGCCGGCCGCGAGCGCGAACCCGTCCCCGACCTCCACGCCCTTGATCGCCTGGATACCCATGAGTGCCCCGGCCAGACGGGCGTCGAGCCGGCGGTCCCAGTGCACGTGTGAGCCGAGCCCGGGGGGCAGGCCGTGCACGACCACCTCGACGACTCCACCCAGGGTGTCGCCGTCCTTGTGGGCCTGGTCGATCGCCTCGACCATCGCCGCGCTGGCGTCGGGGTCAAGGCAGCGCACCGGGTCGGCGTCGAGGCGGGCGACGTCGGCGGGCGCTGGGACGGACCCGTACGGCGCCCGCGCGGTGCCGACCGCGACGACGTGCGAGACGACCCGCGCCCCGGTCGACTGCTCAAGGAACGCCGACGCCACGGCGCCGAGCGCGACGCGCGCGGCGGTCTCGCGGGCGGAGGCGCGCTCCAGCACCGGCCGTGCCTCGGCGAAGTCGTACTTCTGCATCCCCACGAGGTCGGCGTGTCCGGGCCGCGGCCGGGTGAGCGCCGCCCCACGGGCCGAGCCCTCGAGGACCGCCGGGTCCACGGGGTCGGCGGCCATCACGGTCTCCCACTTGGGCCACTCGCTGTTGGCGATCCGGAGGGCCACCGGGCCGCCCTGGGTCTCGCCGTGGCGGATGCCGCCGACCAGCTCGATCTCGTCGGCCTCGAAGGACATCCGCGCGCCCCTGCCGTACCCGAGCCGCCGCCGCGCAAGCGCAGCCCCGATGTCGGCGGAGGTCACCCGCACGTGCGCCGGCAGCCCTTCGAGGATCGCGACGAGCGCAGGCCCGTGCGACTCCCCCGCAGTCAGCCAGCGCAGCACGGGAAGAAGTGTCGCATGTGGCGCGAAGCGCCCCTTGCGACACTTCTTCCCGCTGCTGCGTCTCGGGCGAAGCCCGAGGCCAGGCGAGCCGTCGCAAACGCCTCGCGGCGCGAAGCGCCCTCGTCGTGCGTTTGCGACGGCTCGCCGCCCCCCAGCCAGACGCAAACGACGGCTCGGCGCCCCCCAGCCAGGCACGAACGACGGCTCGGCGCCCCCCAGCCAGACACGAACGACGGCTCGGCGCCCCCCAGCCAGGCACATACGACGGCTCGGCAGGGGGGTTGAGGTCAGGTGGCGAGGTACCAGCCCGCGACGGGGGCGCCGACGAGCACGCCGACCAGCGCGCCCAGCAGGAGGAACGGGCCGAAGGGGTAGGACCGGCGGTCCACGACCCGCAGCGCGGAGAGCAGCAGGCCGCCGAGGGCGCCGAGGGTGAAGGCGGCGAGGATGCCGACGACGAGGGCGCCCCAGCCGGCGTACCCGAGCGCGAGGCCGAGCACGCCGGACAGCCGCACGTCGCCGTACCCCATGCCGGCGGGGTAGACCAGCCAGAGCAGCAGGAACAGCCCGCCGAGGACCACCCACCCCCAGCCGGCCCGCCACAGCCCCCGCGCATCGCCGTCGACGAGTGCGGCCAGGGGCAGCAGCACCAGGACGAGGGCATACGCCGGAGCGACCAGGCGCGTTGGCAGGAGGCGGGTGCGCCAGTCCACGACCGCCAGCGCCACCCCGATCGGCACCAGCGTGACCGCGACCAGGAGCGTCCCGGTCCAGCCCAGCCGCGCGCCGAGAAGTCCTCCGGCCGCGCCGGCCGCGAGGGCGGCCTTCCAGCGCAGCCCGGGCAGGGCGGCGACGGCGGCGTAGGGCTCCTTCCCGGCAACCGGGGCGGGAGGGGCCGGGCCGGCCGGAGCCGGCGGGACGACCGTGTCGCCCTGGTCGTCGACGACGGAGATGTCCTCGTCGGGTGGGGTCGGCTCGGGCAGCCGGCGGACCACGCCGGGCACCAGCGCGCCGGCCGCCAGGCCCGCGAGCGCGGCGACCGCGGCGGTGTCCAGGTGCCAGGTCATCGCGTGCAGGGTAGGCCACCGCGACGAGCGGCGGGCCGCCGTCCCCAGGGGGCTACGAGCTGCGGCGCGACCGCAGTGCCGCCTCCCCCGCCGCGCGCATGGGCGCGAGGGGCGGCTCGGCCCCGGTCATCAGCGACACCTGGAGGACCGCCTGGTGCACCAGCAGGTCCAGCCCCGAGACCAGCACCCTGCCTTCGGAGCTGGCCCGGCGGGCGACCGGTGTGGGCCAGGGGTCGTAGACCACGTCGAAGACCACGCCTGCGGAGGCGACCAGGTCCAGCAGGGCACCGGACTGGCCGGACGCCGGGACCGTGGAGACGAGCAGGTCGCTGTCCGCGACCGGGTCCCCGGGCAGCACGACGTCGACCGACGGAGGGTGCGGGTGCCGCGCCACCGCGGCAAGGGTCTCCGCGGCCCGCTCGGGGCTGCGCACGACGAGCGTCGCGGCACGACAGCCGAGGTCCGCCATGGCGTGCAGCACCGACGTCGCGGTCGCGCCACCGCCCAGCACGGTGACCCGGCCGACCGGCCCGTCGTACCGCTCCCGCACGGCGGCCGCGGCGCCGGGGATGTCGGTGTTGTGAGCGTGGCGGCGCCCCGCGCGGAGCACCAGCGTGTTCGCGGCACCGGCCAGCGCCACCCGCTCGCTGACCTGGTCGGCGAGCCGCACCGCACGCCGCTTCAGCGGCATGGTGACCGACAGCCCGCGCCAGCTCTCGTCGAGGCCGTCGAGGAACCCGGCCAGCTCCTCCTCGCCGACGTCGACCGCGTCGTAGGTCCAGTCCAGCCCGAGCACACCGTACGCCGCGCGGTGCAGCACCGGGGACAGCGAGTGCGCGATCGGCCTGCCCAGCACCGCCGCCCGCCCCGCGGGAGAGGCCCTCGTCAGCACAGGTCGGAGTCGGCGCAGTAGTCCTGGAGCCGTGCCACGTTGTCACGATGCTCGGCCGCGGTGCGCGCGAACGCCGTCTCGCCGGTGTCCAGGTCGACCGTGACGAAGTAGCACCAGCCCTCGTCGGTCGGGTCGAGCGCCGCGCGGAGAGCCGCCTCCCCGGGCGCCGCGATGGGGCCGGGGGGCAGGCCAGGCACGAGGTAGGTGTTGTACGGGCTGTCGACCTGCCGCATCTCGTCGGTGGTGAAGACCGAGTCGTTGTCACCGGCCGCGAAGTGCACGGTCGAGTCCAGCTGCAGCCGCCGCCCGGTGCCGGGGCACGAGCCGTCGAGCCGGTTGTAAACCACCTCGGCCACCCTGGCGAGGTCGTCGTCGCGGCGCGCCTCCCGCTGGACCAGGCTGGCCACGGTCACGGCGTCGTGCGGGCTGACCCCGCGCGCGGCGGCGCCCTTGACCAGGCCCACCTCACCGGCGGCCGCGGAGAACCGGCGCACCATGTCGCGCAGCAGCGACTGCGCCGTGGCGTGCGGCTTGACCAGGTACGTCGCGGGGAACAGGTAGCCCTCCGGGTCGTCCTCGGCGTATACCGGCAGCCGCAGCGACGACGGACGCGCGAGCACGGCCCGGAGACGGGACTCGGAGAAGTCGGTGTCCTCGGCGAGCTTCGCGACGGTCTGGTCGACGGTGAGGCCCTCGGGCACGGTCACCCGGTCCTGGATGAGGTTCTCCGGGTCGACCAGCACGGCCAGCGCGGCCTTCGCCGACATCTTCTCGCGGAGCTGGTAGTAGCCGACCTGGATGCCGCGGGAGTCGGGGTCCTCGGCCGCGGCGTCGGTGAACGCCTCGACGCTCCTCACCACGCCGGAGTCGTGGAGGGTCTCCCCGATGGTCGTGGCCGAGTCACCCTCGCGCACCTCGACCAGCACGCTGCCGGTGCCCTGCCCGGTGTAGTCCTCCGGACCTTGCAGCAGGTGCCGCAGCTGGCTCGCCCCGACCGTGACGACGGTGACCGCCACGGCGACGACGACGGCCAGCGCCACCAGCCCGGCCAGGCAGCCCATCGCCCGGCGCGGTCGCGGCGGCGGCGGGTCCGCGGCGGCGACCGTCCCGAAGGAGTACCGAGAGGACTCGGGGTAGGAGTCGCGGTCGTCCACAGCTATCCCTGTCCGCTCGGCGACGTGGGCACGGTCTCCCCAGGCGCCGCCCCCGTGCTGCGCTCGGTGTCCAAGGCATTCTGCAAGATCACGACCGCAGCGGCCTGGTCCACCACGGCGCGCCGCCTGCTGACTTTGCGGCCGCCGGCCCGCAGCGCCGCCTCCGCCGACACGGTGCTGAGCCGCTCGTCGACCAGCCGCACCGGCACCGGAGCGACCGCGGAGGCCAGCCTGCCTGCGAACGCGCGCGCCTTGGCCGCGGCCGGGCCCTCCCGCCCCGAGAGCGATCTCGGCAGGCCGAGCACGACCTCGACCGCGTCGTGCTCGGCCACCAGCGCCGCGATCCGGATGGCGACCGGCGCGTCCTCACCGTCGCGGCGCACGGTCTCCACGGGAGTGGCCAGCAGCCCGGCCGGGTCGGACCGCGCGACGCCTACCCGGACGTCGCCCACGTCCACGCCGAGCCGCACCCCGGGTCGCACAGGTCAGGAGGGGCCGCCGGCGCGGCCGACCTCTCCCTCGACGTCCAGCAACGCCTGGTCGGCTCCCGCCGGGTCGGTGCCGCCGCCCTGGGCCACGTCGTCCTTGCCGCCGCCGCTGCCGCCGAGCGCGGCGGTGGCCACCTTGACCAGGGCGCTCGCCGACAGGCCGCGCTGCCGGGCCGCCTCGTTGACCGCGACCACGACGGCGGGCTTGCCGCCACCGGTGCCGACGACGGCGACCACCCCGGGGCGGTCCTGGGGCAGGCGGCCGCGCACGTCCAGCGCGACCCGGCGTACGTCGGCCGCCCCGGCGCCGTCGAGCCGGTGCCCGACGAACGCAAACCCGGCCACGTCACGGGCCCGTTCCGCCAGCGCGCCGGCCGACGCCAGCAGCTGGGCCAGCCGGCCCCTCTCGATCTCCTTCTCCGCGGCGCGCAGTCGCTCGACCAGGTCGGCGACCCGCTCGGGGAGCTCCTCGGGCCGGGCCTTGAGCGCCTCGCTGAGCTGGGCCACGAGCACGTGCTCGCGGGCCAGGAACGCATACGCGTCGGACCCGACGAGGGCCTCGACGCGCCGCACGCCAGACCCGATCGAGGACTCACCGAGCAGCTTGACGACACCGAGCTGGGCCGACCTCGCGGTGTGGGTGCCCCCGCAGAGCTCGCGAGCCCAGTCGCCGACCGAGACGACCCGCACCTGATGGCCGTACTTCTCGCCGAACAGCGCCATCGCCCCGGTCCGCCGGGCCTGCTCCTGGGTCATGATCTCCGCGTGGACGGCGAGGTCGGCCAGGACCAGGTCGTTGACCCGTGCCTCGACGTCGCGGAGCACCGATGCGGGCACGGCTCCCGTCGCCGCGAAGTCGAAGCGGAACCGGCCGGGGGCGTTCTCCGACCCGGCCTGGGTCGCGGTGTCCCCCAGCGCCTCGCGGAAGGCCTTGTGCACCATGTGCGTGGCCGTGTGCGACCGGGAGATGGAGCGGCGCCGCTCGACGTCGACCACGGCGTGCGCGGCGTCACCGACGGTCAGCTCGCCGGACACCACCCGGACCTGGTGGACGACCAGCCCGGTCAACGGGGACTGGACGTCGAGGACCTCGGCCCGGGCGCCGTTGCCCAGCTCGATGACGCCCTGGTCGGCGAGCTGGCCGCCGCCCTCGGCGTAGAACGGCGTGCGGTCGAGCACGAGGTCGACCTCCATGCCCTCCTGTGCGGCCGCCAGCGGCCCGGCCCCCGCGACGATGCCGGCCACGCTGCCCTCGGAAACCACCTCGTCGTAGCCGGTGAACTCCACCGGCCGGCCCAGCGAGTCGGCGACCTGCCGGTAGGCGGTCACGGCGCCGTGCTTGGTCTTCTTCGCCTTCGCGTCGGCCTTCGCCCGCTCCCGCTGCTCGGTCATCAGCCGGCGGAACCCCGCCTCGTCGACGGTGAGCCCCTGCTCGGCGGCCATCTCCAGGGTCAGGTCGACGGGGAAGCCGTAGGTGTCGTGCAGGGCGAACGCCCGCTCCCCGGTCAGCTGGGTCGCCCCCTCCGCCTTCGCGGCCCGCACCGCGACGTCGAAGATCTGGGTGCCGGCGCGCAGCGTCTGCCGGAACGCGTCCTCCTCGCCGTACGCGACGCTGGAGATCCGCGCCCAGTCGCTCTGCAGCTCCGGGTACGACGCCTTCATCTTGTCCTTGCTCACCGGGAGCAGCTCGGGCAGGCAGCGGTCCTCGTAGCCGAGCAGCCGCACCGACCGGACCGCGCGGCGCAGCAGCCGGCGCAGCACGTAGCCGCGGCCCTCGTTGCCCGGTACGACGCCGTCGCCGATCAGCATCAGCGCGCTGCGCACATGGTCGGCGACGACCCGGAACCGGACGTCGGCCACGTGGTCGTCGCCGTACCGGCGCCCGGACAGCTCGCTGGCCCGCCGGATGACCCCGACGACCTCGTCGATCTCGTACAGGTTCTGCACGCCCTGCAGCAGGTAGGCGACCCGTTCCAGACCCAGGCCGGTGTCGATGTTCTTGCGGGGCAGCGGGCCGGCGACGTCGAAGTCGGCCTTGCTGCGCACCGCGGAGAGGTCCTCCTGCATGAAGACCAGGTTCCAGATCTCCAGGAACCGGTCCTCATCGACGACGGGTCCGCCCTCGGGACCGTGGTCCGGGCCGCGGTCGACGTAGATCTCGCTGCACGGCCCGCCGGGGCCTGGCACCCCCATGTGCCAGTAGTTGTCCAGCAGGCCCCGGCGCTGGATGCGCTCCTCGCGCAGTCCGGCCACCGAGCGCCACAGGGTCGCCGCCTCGTCGTCGCCGTCCAGGACGGTCACCCAGATCAGGGCGGGGTCGAAGCCCAGGCCGCCGTCCTCGACGGGGCCGGTGACCAGCTCCCAGGCGTGCTGGATCGCGCCCTCCTTGAAGTAGTCCCCGAAGGAGAAGTTGCCGTTCATCTGGAAGAACGTGCCGTGCCGGGTGGTCTTGCCGACCTCCTCGATGTCCTGGGTGCGCACGCACTTCTGCACGCTGACGGCACGCGGGTACGGCGGGGTCTGCTGGCCCAGGAAGTACGGCTTGAACGGCACCATGCCGGCGTTGACGAACAGCAGGTTCGGGTCGTCCAGGATCAGCGAGGCGGACGGGACGTGGGTGTGCCCGCGCCTCTCGAAGTGCGCGATGAACCGCCGGCGGATCTCCGCGGTCTCCATCAGCTCTCGCGTCCTCTC
>JBIOYO010000005.1:0-8324 GCA_044870175.1 Nocardioidaceae bacterium
ACCGCCATGCCGTCAGGACGCTTCTTCGGCCTGGTCGTGGGCGGCTGCCACCCAGCCGCCCTGGCCGCGGACTGGCTCACCGCAGCCTGGGACCAGAACGCGCTGCTGCGGAAGGTCACCCCTGCCGTCGCCGCGGTCGAGGACGTCACCGGAGCCTGGCTGCTCGACCTGCTCGGGCTGCCCGCGGGGTGCGCGGTCGGGTTCGTCACGGGTGCGACCATGTCGAGCTTCACCTGCCTGGCCGCCGCCCGCGACGCCGTGCTCCGCGGGGCGGGTTGGGACGTGGCGGCGTCGGGGCTGTCCGGCGGTCCCCCGGTGCGGGTCGTCGTCGGGGCGGAACGGCACGAGACCGTCGACCTGTCGCTGCGGTACCTCGGCCTCGGCGCCCCCGAGGTGGTCCCGGCCGACGACCAGGGGCGCATCGACCCCGGCGCCCTGGCCGACGCCCTGGCCTCCGGCCCGGCGGGTCCGACCGTGGTCGCGCTCCAGGCCGGCAACGTGCACTCCGGCGGCTTCGACCCCTTCCCTCGCGCGATCGCCGCGGCGCGGCGGCACGGGGCCTGGGTGCACGTCGACGGCGCGTTCGGGCTCTTTGCCGCCGCGTCGCCGAGCCTGCGGCACCTGACCGAGGGGTACGCCGACGCGGACTCGTGGACCACCGACGCCCACAAGACCCTCAACGTGCCGTACGACTGCGGCGTCGCCGTGGTCCGCGACCGCGCCGCCCTGCGCGCCGCGATGGGCACCGGGGGCGCCTACCTCGTGAAGGACACGGCGGGAGATCCCTTGGAGACCGTGCCTGAGATGTCCCGCCGCGCAAGGGCCCTGCCAGTGTGGGCGGTGCTGCGCTCGCTCGGCCGCACCGGCGTCGCCGACCTCGTGGAGGGGTTCTGCCGCCATGCTCGCGCCTTCGCCGCCGGCATCGCGGACCTGCCCGGAGCGGAGGTGCTCAACGACGTGGTGTTCAGCCAGGTGTGCGTCTCCTTCGGCTCCGACGAGCGGACGCGCGGAGTGGTCCAACGGGTCCTCGATGACGGCACCGCCTGGATGTCCGGCTCCCGCTGGCACGACCGGGCGGTGCTGCGCATCTCCGTCAGCAGCTGGTCCACCACGGACGCCGACGTCCAGCGCAGTCTCGACGCCCTCCGCATCGCTGTTCTCGCCACCGCCCCCTGACCCCTCCACACCGCCGAGCCGGCGTGACCTCCCGCCAACCCCCCGCCGAGTCGGCGACACCTACGACGGCTCGACCCCCCACCCGGCGACACCTACGACGGCTCGACCCCTCCTCGGGCTTCGCCCGAGTCAGACGAGGTCGTCGTAGGAGAGCTCGCCGGCCTGGGCCATCTTGCGCTCGCAGCGCAGGACGCCGGCCTCGTGCTCGGGGTCGCCGGACATGACGGCCGCGAGGCGCAGGTGCGGCATGGCCTCGGCGTACCGGGCCTGGCGCTCCAGCACGCGGCCGAGGGCGAACCGGGCCCACAGGTCCGTGGGGTCGTCCTGGACCAGCAGGACCAGCTCGGACTCCGCGTTGCCGAGCTGGGCGCTCTGGAAGTACGCCCAGGCGCGCAGCGTGCGGAGGCTGGCCGAGCCGGGCTCGGACTCGATGGCCGGGGTGAGGATCTCGATCGCCTTCAGCGGGGACGACGCCTCGAGCAGCGCCCACGCCTGGTGGTAGGCGTCGGCGGGATGCTTCGGCCCGCCGGCGGCGTTCGGCAGCTCGAACGGGGGGACCACAGGATCCATGCTGGTTCAACACCGCCGCCGAGGCGGGTGTTCCGAGGCTCAGTAGGTCCTCAGCCCGTACGAGCGGAACTGCTCACGCACCCGGTCCACCAGCTCAGCCGTCGGCGGCGGGGTGTGCTCCAGCCGGTACTCCAGCCCCAAGGTGGTCCACTTGTCCTTCGCCATCTGGTGGAAGGGCAAGACCTCCACCCGCTCCACGTTCGGCCAGCGGCGGACGATCCGTGCGACGTTCTCGACGTTCCGCTCGGCGTCGGTGAGGCCGGGCACGAGCACGAACCGGACCCAGACGGGCGTCCACCGCCGGGCCAGCCGGGCACCGAAGTCCAGCGTCGGCTGCAGCGGCCGGCCGGTCACCTTGCGGTAGGTCTTCTCGTCGCCGGACTTCACGTCCAGCAGCACCAGGTCGATGTCGTCGAGCATGCGGTCGGTGGCGTCGGCGCCCTGGAAGCCCGAGGTGTCCACGGCAGTGTGGACACCTCGGTCGGCCGCGGCGCGCAGCAGCCGGCCGATGAAGGCCGGCTGCAGCAGGGGCTCCCCGCCAGACAGGGTCAGGCCTCCGCCGGTCGCCGCGAGCACCTCGCGGTAGCGGTCCAGCCGCAGGAGCACGTCGTCGACGCGGACCATCGCACCGTTGCGCATCCACCAGGTGTCGGGGTTCTGGCAGTAGAGGCAGCGCAGCGCACACCCGGACAGGAACAAGGTCATCCGGGTGCCGGGGCCGTCCACCGCGGTGACCAGCTCCCAGGAGTGCACCGCGCCGACGTCGCCGGTCCGGGTCGCCGCGAGCCGCGCGCTGCGGTCGAGGTCGTCGACGACCGGAATGCCGGACAGCCCGGCACCCGCGGGCCGAGCCGCGAGCGGAGTCTCCGGCATGATCCTCTCGTTCAGACGCTGCCGTGGAACGTCCTCGACAGCACGTCGAGCTGCTGCTCACGGCTCAGCCGGACGAAGTTCACCGCGTAGCCGGACACCCGCACGGTCAGCTGCGGGTAGTTCTCCGGGTGATCCATGGCGTCCTGGAGCGTCTCGCGGTTGAGGACGTTGACGTTCATGTGGAAGCCCTCTGAGGCGAAGTACGCGTCAAGCAGCCCGGCCAGGTGGGTCACCTGCTCGGCCTCGGTGCGGCCGAGCCCGGACGGCACGACCGTGTTGGTCAGCGAGATGCCGTCCTGGGCGTCCTCGTACGGGATCTTCGCGACCGACAGCGCCGAGGCGAGCAACCCGTGCGTGTCACGGGCGTTCATCGGGTTGGCGCCCGGCGCGAACGGCTCGCCGCGACGCCGCCCGTCCGGCGTGCTGCCCGTGGCGTTGCCGTAGACCACGTTGGACGTGATCGTCAGCACCGACTGGGTGTGCGTCGCGTCGCGGTAGGTCGGGCAGGATCGCACCTTCAGCATGAAGCGGTGCACCAGGTCGACGGCGATCTGGTCGGCGCGGTCGTCGTCGTTGCCGTACGCCGGGAAGTCACCCGTGGTCTCGAAGTCGACCGCGATCCCGCGCTCGTCGAAGACCGGCACGACCTGGGCGTGCTTGATCGCCGAGAGCGAGTCGGTGACCACCGACAGGCCGGCGATCCCGCAGGCCATGGTGCGCAGGATGTCGCCGTCGTGCAGCGCCATCTCCAGCCGCTCGTAGGCGTACTTGTCGTGCATGTAGTGGATGATGTTGAGCGCCTCGACGTACGTCGACGCCAGCCAGTCCATCTCGGCGTCCATCCGCGCCATGACGTCGTCGAAGTCCATCGGGCCCGGGCCCACCGGTGCGGTCGCCGGGCCGACCTGCTTGCCGGAGATCTCGTCACGGCCGCCGTTGATGGCGTACAGCAGCGTCTTGGCGAGGTTGACCCGGGCGCCGAAGAACTGCATCTGCTTGCCCACCCGCATCGGCGAGACGCAGCACGCGATGGCCGCGTCGTCGCCCCAGGACCCTCGGATGTGCAGGTCGGACTCGTACTGGATCGAGGAGGTGTCGATGGACACCTTCGCCGCGAACCGCTTGAACCCGTCGGGCAGCGCGGGGTCCCAGAAGACGGTGAGGTTCGGCTCGGGGGCGGGCCCGAGGTTGTACAGAGTCTGCAGGTACCGGAATGTGGTCTTGGTGACAAGATGCCGGCTGTCCATGCCGACCCCGCCGAGCGCCTCGGTCACCCAGGTGGGGTCTCCGGAGAACAGCTCGTCGTACTCGGGCGTGCGCAGGAACCGGATGATCCGCAGCTTGACCACGAAGTCGTCGATGATCTCCTGGGCCTCGGTCTCGGTGAGCAGCCCGGCCTCCAGGTCACGCTGGAACCACACGTCCAGGAAGGTCGACGTGCGGCCCAGCGACATCGCGGCGCCGTTCTGCTCCTTGGTCGCGCCGAGGTACGCCAGGTAGAGCCACTGCACCGCCTCCCGCGCGGTCGTCGCGGGCGCGGAGATGTCGAAGCCGTACAGGGTCGCCATCTGCTTCAGCTCGGCGAGCGCGCGCTGCTGCTCGGAGTTCTCCTCGCGGGCGCGGATCACGTCCTCCGAGGCGCGCTGCATGTCCAGCTTCGCGCGCTCCACGCCCTTGGCGGCGATGAGCGCGTCCACGCCGTACAACGGCACCCGTCGGTAGTCGCCGATGATCCGGCCCCGCCCGTACGCGTCGGGGAGGCCGGTGACGATGTGCGCCGCCCGTGCCGCGCGGACCGCGGGTGGATAGGCGTCGAACACCCCGGCGTTGTGGGTCTTGCGGTACTCGGTGAAGATCTTCTTCAGCGTCGGGTCGACCGGGTAGCCGTACGTCGCGAGCGCGCTCTCGACCATCCGCCAGCCGCCGTACGGCATGATCGACCGCTTCAGGGGGGAGTCGGTCTGCAGCCCCACGATGACCTCGTCCTCGGGGTGCTCGGGGTCGATGTAGCCAGGGCCGTGCGCGAGGATGGCCGCCGGCGTCTGCCAGTCGACGTCGTAGACCCCCTTCTCGCGCTCCTCGGGGAACATCGCCAGCAGCCGCTGCCAGACCCGGGAGGTGCGCTCGGTGGGGCCGGCGAGGAAGGCGGCGTCACCGTCGTAGGGCGTGTAGTTGCGCTGGATGAAGTCGCGGACGTCGACGCCGTCCTGCCAGGGGCCCCCCACGAAGCCCCTCCAGGCGGGCTGGAGCGTGCTGTCTTGGTGCGCGAGCACCTCGTGGGCTGTCATGGCGTCCTCCCGGGGACCGGCTGCGGCAGAGGCAGGGCTTGGTGGGCGGGCCGGCCCTTCGGGCGATGCGGCGGGGCCGGCCCGCCTGAGACAATCCAAACACGGATCATTTGATCGTTCCAGAGCACGACGCTGTCACGTTGCCCACACAGGGTGCCCTGACTCTGGTGCTCTGACACCTCACGGCGTGTCGGCACGCATGCCACGATAGTCGCCACAGCCAGCGGAGATGAACTGATGCCCATGCCCCGGACCACGCGAGTGCTGCCGGGCGCTCTCCTCGCCCTCTCTGTGAGCCTCGGAGCGGGCTGCGCCGACGGCGCACCCTCGCCGGTGGCCGCCGAGGTCCAGGCGGCGCCCGACCCCACGCCGGCCAGCCCGAGGCCGGCCACCGCGCCCGCACCGGCACCCGCACCCGCGAACAGCACCGCGCCCGCTCCCGCGACCCTGCTCCCCGGCGCGACCCTCCGGCCGCGCCCCGTCCCGGCGGTCCCCTCGGACTTCGTGACCGTGCCCGACCTCGCGGTCGCCCCCCGGGTGCCGGGCACGGCGGGCCCCGTCGTCGGCGCGGACGTCAGCTGGCCGCAGTGCCCGAGAGGGCTGGGCATCCCCGAGAAGCCGACCCTGGGCCTGCCCATGCCGCGCAGCTCGGCCCGGTTCGTCATCCTCGGCCTGACCAACGGCCCCGGCTTCACCCCCAACCCGTGTCTGGCCGAGCAGGTCCGCTGGGTCGGCGAGCGGCATCTGATGGCCGCGGCGTACGCCGTGTCGAGCTACCCGGACCGGGGGACCCTCGCCAGGGTCGGCGACGACGGTCCTTTCGACGGCGGCACCACGCTGGGGGCGCTGCGCAACGCGGGCTACCAGCAGGCCGCGTTCAACGTGACCACGATGCGACGAGCCGGCCTGGAGACACCGGTCGTGTGGATGGACGTGGAGCCGGTGCCGGTGTTCTCGTGGAGCGACGACACCGAGGCCAACGCCGCGGTCGTCGAGGGAGCCGCGCGCGGGTACGCCGACGCCGGCTACGCGGTGGGCGCCTACTCCACGCAGGCGCTGTGGCGGACCGTGGTCGGCGACCTGGCGCTCGGGCTCCCGGAGTGGCGCGCCGCCGGCCGGACGTCCCGCGCGGAGGCGCTGAGGCGGTGCGGCCCGGGCCGGATGTTCCAGGGCGGCCGCGCGGTGCTGGCCCAGTGGGTCGAGGCCCGCCGGGACCACGACGTCACCTGCCCCGGAACCGCCCAGCAGATGTGGCGCTGGTTCCACCAGTACTGACCGGTGTGGCGGACGAGCCGGCCTGTAGGCCGGGAACGATCCCCGTGGCGACGATCGTTGACATGCTGGCAAGTGCGGCTTTGACCTGCGGGAACGCGTTGAGCGTCGTCGGACCTTGTCGGCGCCGAGCGGAAGCCCCGCTCGACCAGGGAGTCGGTCGCTGAGGGACCACCGACGCTAGGATCGAGCCATGTCGCGGCTGGACCGAATCACAGTGGACCCCGGGCTCTGCCATGGACAGCCGGTCGTCCGCGGTCTGCGCTACCCGGTGCAGATGCTGCTCGAGCTGCTCTCGTCGGGCATGACGTTCGAGGAGATCCTCGACGACTACGAGGACCTCGAACGTGACGACCTGCTCGCTGCGATCGAGTACGGCGCACTGACCGTCGGTGGGCAACGGCTGCCGCTCGGAGCCGCGTGAGGTTCATCGTCGACGCGCAGCTCCCTCGGCGCCTCGCCCGCCACTTGCACGACCGGCGGACACGATGCGATTCACACACTCGACCTTCCCCTGCGTAACGCCACACCGGACCACGAGATCCTCAGAATCGCGGCGAGCGATAACCGGGTCGTGGTGAGCAAGGACAAGGATTTCCGGGACCTTCACCTCTTGCGCCGGGCTCCGCGAGACTGCTCACGGTGGCTACCGGGAACATCAGCAACAACGACCTGCTTGGGTTGTTCGATGCGCACCTCGACTCGATCGAGAGCGCCTTCGCCGACGCAGACCTCATCGAGCTGACTCAGGCCGAGCTCGTCGTTCACCTCAGGGACGCCGACCGAGACTAGAAGGCTTTGACGTGAGGATCTGGAACTTGGAGTCAGGTTGTAACCGATGAGCCGCACGATGTCGGTGAGGTTTGCGTGACGACTGGAGAAGAGCTCGTCGGGTGGGGCGCAGCCCGGTGTCACGGCGCATGATCATGACCGGGACTCGGTCGGTCCGCGAGCACCCTAAGGCGGACGAGCCGGCCTGTAGGCCGGGTTCTGTCCTCGCGCGCCTCACGGCCCGCGAGGGGCGACCATCCATCTCCGACCGCCGTCACCGGCGGCCTCCTGCGGTCTACCCGCGAGCTCGGGCGGGCCGCCCTCGAACGCTCGCGCGCCCACGCCGGGAGGTCCCGGCGCGGACTTCTCGACCTTGCTCCAGGTGGGGTTTGCCGAGCCGCCCCGGTCACCCGGGGCGCTGGTGGTCTCTTACACCACCGTTTCACCCTTGCCACGACTGGTGGCCGTGGCGGTCTGCTCTCTGTGGCACTGTCCCGCGGGTCACCCCGGGTGGGCGTTACCCACCACCCTGCCCTGCGGAGCCCGGACCTTCCTCGACGGGGTGAGCCCGTCGCGGTCGCCCGGCCAGCTCGTCCGCGTGTCCAGTCTAGTGGTCGTCGGCGGGAGCCGCTCGCACCGGGCAACCAATGCGGTGTCTGCGCCCGGTGCTGACGGTTTCGACGCGCCACACTCCGTCAGCCGGCTCGACACGGGGGTGACGATGGTTGAGCCGGTCGAGGCGTCAGCCGAGACCGTGTCGAAACCCGGTGAGTGTGGGCTGGGACCTTGCCACGGCTGCGGATGATTTCGAACGCGCCTCACTGCGTTCGGCCGCTCAACCACCGACAGGGCACAGGACGGGTCTCCCCGTCACGACTGCGGCCAGAGCCGGGCTCAGGTCCAGGCCGGCTGGGCGGGCCGGCCGTTGAGCAGCCGGACCACCGGATGGCCGTCGGGGTACCACGCCAGGACGGTCACGGACGCCGGCGCCAGCTCCACCCGGAACGTCGCGTCCAGGGAGAGGTCCAACGCGCGGGCCACCATCAGCTTGATCGGGGTGACGTGGCTGACCGCGAGCACGGTCTGGCCGGGGTGGTCGGCGAGCAGCCGCTCCAGCGTCCTCCCGGCCCGGTCGTGCATCGTCGTCAGGCTGTCGCCGTGCCCACCGGCGGGCTGGTCGTGGGTGCGCAGCCACGCCCGGAACGTCTCCGGCTCCGCGGCGGCGACCTCGGCGTACGTCAGGCCGTCCCAGGCCCCGAACCCCGACTCCGCCAGCCCCTCGTCGACGGTGGGCCGGAGGCCGAGCCGCGCGGCGATGATCTCCGCGCTCTGGACGGTCCGCCGCAACGGGGAGGTCAGCATCACCTCGACCTG
>JBIOYO010000006.1:0-3365 GCA_044870175.1 Nocardioidaceae bacterium
GGCATGTTCGGCGGTGGCCGGCGCACCCGCACGACCACCCGGGCGGCTCGCCGCGGGGCGGACATCGAGGCGGAGACCACCATCTCGTTCACCGACGCGGTGGAGGGGGTCACGGTGTCCCTTCGGCTCACCTCCGAGACGCCCTGCCCGCAGTGCTCCGGCACTGGCGCGAAGGCCGGAACGATGCCCCGCGTCTGCCCCGACTGCGAGGGCGCCGGCATGCGCGCGGCCACCGTGGGCGGCGCGTTCACCCTGAACGAGACCTGCCCGGCCTGCCGTGGCCGGGGCCTGGTCGTCGACGAGCCGTGCCCCGCCTGCCACGGCTCGGGCCGTGGGCTGTCCGACCGGACCATCTCGGCCCGCATCCCGGCCGGGGTTAAGGACGGTCAGCGGATCCGGCTCAAGGGGAAGGGCGCCAAGGGCGAGCACGGCGGTCCCCCCGGGGACCTGTTCGTGGTGGTCCACGTGACCCCGCACCGGCTGTTCGGACGCAGCGCGGACAACCTGACCCTGAAGGTGCCGGTCAGCTTCGACGAGGCCGCCCTCGGCGCGGAGATCAAGGTGCCGACCCTGGGCGGCGCGCCGGTCACCGTCAAGCTGCCCCCGGGCACGCCCAACGGGCGGGCCTTCCGGGTGCGGGGCAAGGGCGTCCGCCGCCGCGACGGCACCCAGGGCGACCTGCTGGTGACCGTCGAGGTCGCCGTCCCCGCGCAGCTGGACGCCGAGGCCCGCGCCGCGGTCGAGGCGTACCGGTCCGCCACCGGCGGCGGCGACCTGCGCGGCCGGCTGTTCGAGGCGGGGGGTGCCCGGTGAGCGGGCCGGTCTCCGTCCCGCCGAGCCCCGACGCCGCGGTGTTCGTGATCAGCGTGGCGGCCGAGCTGACGGGGATGCACCCGCAGACCCTGCGCACCTACGACCGTCTCGGCCTGGTCTCACCGGGCCGCGCCGGCGGCGGCGGCCGCCGCTACTCCTGGCGCGACATCGAGCAGCTGCGCGAGGTCGCCGAGCTGACCGCCGCGGGCATCGGTCTGGAGGGCGTGCGCCGGATCCTTGCGCTGGAGGGCCACGTCGAGGCGCTGATGGCTCGCGTCCGCGACCTGGAGGAGGCGCTGGCGGCGGCCGAGTACTCCCTGCGCCGCACCCGCGACCAGGGCAGCGCCCACAACCTGCCGGCGGTGACATCGCCCGCCCGGTCGGTCGTGGTCTGGCGACGTGGCTCCTGACCTCGGAAAACAGCCAGAGTTGAGTGGAATGGACTCAACTCTGGCGATGTTGTACGAGACGGACGACCGCCCCGCGGCCCGGACGCGTACGACCCACCACGACTGACCCGAAGGACCCCAGCATGGACGCATCGAAGCTCACCACCCGCAGCCAGCAGGCCGTCAACGACGCCATCCAGACCGCCGTGGGTGCGGGGCACAGCCAGGTCGAGGTCGTGCACCTGCTGGCCGCCCTGCTCGGCCAGACCGACGGCATCGTGCACCCGCTGCTCCAGGCCGGCGGGACCGACCCCGCGGCCGTGACGGCCGGCGTGCAGGCGGAGCTGCGCAGGCTCCCCTCGGCGTCCGGCAGCACGGTCAGCGCACCGTCGTACGCACGCGCCACCCTGCAGGTGCTCACGACGGCCCAGAACATCGCCGCGGAGATGAAGGACGACTACACCTCCACCGAGCACCTGCTCCTCGCCGCCGCCACCGTCGACTCCCCGGCACGCACCGTGCTCCGCGACGCCGGCGCCACCGAGGAGACGTTGCGCGCGGCGCTGACCAGCGTGCGCGGCAACCAGCGGGTCACAACCCAGGACCCCGAGTCGACGTTCCAGGCGCTGGAGAAGTACTCCGTCGACCTCACCGCCGCCGCCCGCGCGGGCAAGCTGGACCCGGTCATCGGGCGAGACGCCGAGATCCGCCGGGTCATCCAGGTGCTGTCGCGGCGTACCAAGAACAACCCCGTGCTGATCGGCGAGCCCGGGGTCGGCAAGACCGCCGTCGTCGAGGGCCTCGCGCAGCGGGTGGTCGACGGCGACGTGCCGGACTCCCTCAAGGGCCGCCGCGTGGTCGCCCTCGACCTGGCGGCGATGGTCGCCGGTGCCAAGTACCGCGGCGAGTTCGAGGAGCGGCTCAAGGCCGTGCTGGAGGAGATCAAGCAGTCCGAGGGCCGGATCATCACCTTCATCGACGAGCTGCACACCGTCGTCGGCGCCGGTGCCACCGGCGAGGGCGCGATGGACGCCGGCAACATGCTCAAGCCGATGCTGGCCCGCGGCGAGCTGCGGATGATCGGCGCCACCACGCTGGACGAGTACCGCGAGCGGATCGAGAAGGACCCCGCGCTGGAGCGGCGGTTCCAGCAGGTCTACATCGGCGAGCCGTCCGTGGAGGACACCATCCAGATCCTGCGCGGCATCCAGGAGAAGTACGAGGCGCACCACGGCGTCCGCATCACCGACTCCGCCCTGGTCGCCGCGGCGACGCTCTCCCACCGGTACATCACCGGCCGGCAGCTGCCCGACAAGGCCATCGACCTGGTCGACGAGGCGGCCTCGCGGCTGCGCATGGAGATCGAGTCCTCCCCGGAGGAGATCGACCAGCTCCGGCGGGCCGTCGACCGGCTCAAGATGGAGGAGTTCGCGCTGGCGAAGGAGACCGACGCCGCCTCGCAGGAGCGCCTGGCCAAGCTCCGCGCCGAGCTCGCCGACGCCGAGGAGGAGCTGCGCGGTCTCGAGGCGCGGTGGGAGCGCGAGAAGACCACCCTGGAGGGTGAGGGCGAGCTGCGCCGCCAGCTGGACCAGCTGCGCATCGAGGCCGACCGGCTGCAGCGTGAGGGAGACCTCGGCCGGGCCAGCGAGATCCTCTACGGCACGATCCCCGAGCTGACCAAGCGGCTGCAGGAGGTCGAGGACGCCGAGAAGTCCGACGCCGAGCCCCTGGTCGGCGAGGAGGTCGGCCCGTCCGAGGTGGCCGACGTGGTCGAGGCCTGGACCGGCATCCCCACAGGCCGGCTGCTCGAGGGCGAGACCGCCAAGCTGCTGCGCATGGAGGACGTCATCGGCGAGCGGCTGATCGGCCAGCGGGCCGCGGTCCAGGCCGTGGCCGACGCCGTACGCCGTAGCCGGGCCGGGATCTCCGACCCCAACCGGCCCACCGGCAGCTTCCTCTTCCTCGGCCCCACCGGGGTCGGCAAGACCGAGCTGGCCAGGTCACTGGCGGACTTCCTCTTCGACGACGAGCGGGCCATGGTCCGCATCGACATGAGCGAGTACTCCGAGAAGCACTCGGTGGCCCGGCTCGTCGGCGCCCCGCCCGGCTACATCGGGTACGACGAGGGCGGCCAGCTCACCGAGGCAATCCGGCGGCGCCCGT
>JBIOYO010000007.1:0-7073 GCA_044870175.1 Nocardioidaceae bacterium
GGTTCGAGGACGACGCCGACACCGAGACGTTCCTGCTCGGCGCGCGTGAGATCCAGGGCGCCTCGTCGGACCTGCAGGTGTACTCCCCGCAGTCGCCGCTCGGCAGCGCGATCATCGGGGCCGTGAAAGGCGACACCGTGCCCTTCGTCGCGCCCAACGGCAAGGAGCTGAAGGTCCACATCATCGACGCGGTGCCGTACTCCGCCTGACCACCCCAGGGCGCCGAGCCGTCGCAACCGCCCCGCCAGAACAGGCCGAGCCGTCGCAACCGCCCCGCCAGAACACGCCGAGCCGTCGCAACCGCCCCGCCAGAACACGCCGAGCCGTCCGAACTTCTCATCTCGGGGGCACGGGAGCCGGCCAGGCGCGTTCCGCGGCTCCCCGGGCCGGGAGCCCACGCCCACTCGGGTTCCCCGACCCGGGAGCCCACGCCCACTCGTGTTCCCCGACCCCGGAGCCCACGCCCACTCGACCCCCCCAACCCGGGAGTCCACGCCGACTCGGCGTTGGGGTCACAGGGAGGTGAACGGGTCGTGGTCGGCGAGCAGCTTGTCGACACGGGCCTGGTCGAGCCGCGCGGCGACCGAGGAGGTCTCGTGGGCGTCGCGGACGCACTGTGCCGACGTGAACGCCGAGGACACCAAGAAGCCGTGCCGACGGCGAGGAAGGCGCGTCCAGGCGTCGACGGGCAGGTAGACGATCCCGATCAGGACGGCGACCAGGGCGACCCCGAACGAGAGCGCCGCCTGGGTCATGAAGGCGCTGGAGGGCCTGATGCTCGTAGTGCTCCTGACGAGGAGTCAACGCCGTCGTCGAGGGCGCGGCATCCGTACGGGTACTCAACCGCTCCCCCGCCGGCTACTCAGGGGCGGTCGAGGCAGGCCCGGAGGAGCGCGCGCGGTAGCCGCCGGCCCGCAGCCGGTCGAGCACCTCTCGGGCGTGCCCCGGGCCTCTGGTCTCGACCTGCAGCGCGACCTCGACCTCACCCAGGGGCAGGTGGGCGGCGGTACGTTCGTGCACCACGTCCAGGACGTTCGCGTCGGCGGCCGCCAGCTCCGACAGCAGTGCTGCCAGCCCACCGGGCCGGTCCGGCACCCGCACCCGCAGCACCAGGTAGCGCCCGGCGGCGACCAGGCCGTGCCGGACCACGCTCAAGATCAGCACCGGGTCGATGTTGCCCCCGGACAACACGGCGACGGCCGGGGTGGGGAACCGCCGGGGGTCGTCCATCATCGCGGCCACCGCGGCGGCCCCGGCCGGCTCCACGACGAGCTTCGCCCGCTCGAGCAGCACCAGCAGCGCCCGTGACAGCGACTCCTCCGACACGGTGACCACGTCGTCGACGTACCTGCGCACGACCTCGAACGGGACCGCACCCGGCAGCCCCACCGCGATGCCGTCGGCCATGGTCGACATCCGCCCCGCCGGCACCGGGTGGCCCGCGCGCAGCGAGGCAGGGTACGCCGCCGCACCCTCGGCCTGCACGCCCACCACCTGGACCTCCGGCCGCCTCGGCTTGACGGCTGCGGCGACGCCTGCCACGAGGCCGCCCCCACCGGTAGGCACCACGACGCTGCGTACGTCGGGGCACTGGTCGAGGATCTCCAGGCCCACCGTGCCCTGCCCGGCGACGATGTCGGGGTGGTCGAACGGGTGCACCAGCACCGCCCCCGTCTCCTCGGCGAACGCCCTGGCCGCGGCCAGCGCCTCGTCGACCGACCCGCCGGCGAAGCGCACGTCGGCGCCGTAGTCGCGGGTGGCGTTCTCCTTGGGGATCGGCGCGCCGTGCGGCATGAACACCGTTGCCCTGAGCCCGAGCAGCTGCGCGGCCAGCGCGACCCCCTGCGCGTGGTTGCCGGCACTGGCGGCGACCACCCCGTGTGACCGCTCGGCGGCCGACAGCCTGGACATGCGCAGGTAGGCGCCGCGGATCTTGAACGACCCGGCCCGCTGCAGGTTCTCCGCCTTCAGCAGCACCCGGCCACCGGCGGCCTCGGAGAGGAACCGGGACCCCTCCAAAGGGGTGTGCCGCACCACGCCGGCCAGCACCTCACGAGCGGCCTCGATGTCGGCCGGCGAAGGCACCAGGACCGCTGGGCCGGTGGTCACCGCCTCACTGTACGGGTCACTGGAGGGCCGGCGGCGGGCCCGGGTCGTCGGCGAGCGGCCCCCGCTCGGGCTCCTTCTGGGCGTGGGTCGCGAGGTGTACGACGATCGCGTTGACGCAGGCCGCCAACGGCACCGCCACGAGCGCTCCGGCGATGCCGGCCACGATCACCCCCGCGCCGATCGCGACGATGACCGCGAGGGGGTGCACCGCGACCATGCGTCCGAGCAGGAACGGCTGCAGGATGTGCGCCTCGAGCTGTTGTACGGCGATCACGCCGCCCAGCATCAGCAGGGCCACGACCAGCCCCTGGTCGACCAGCGCGACCAGCACCGCGACGGCCCCCGAGACGGTCGCCCCGACCAGGGGCACGAAGGAGCTGAGGAACACCAGCACCCCGATGGCCAGCACGAACGGCACGTGCAGGATCGCGGCGACGACCATGATGCCCAACGCGTCGACCATCGCCACGAGCACGGTGGCTCGCACGAACTGGGTCAGCGAGAGCCACGCGACCCGGCCGCTGGAGTCCGCCCTGGCGCGGGCCGACCGCGGGAACAGCCGCACCACCCAGCCCCAGATCCGGGGCCCGTCGTACATGAAGAAGAAGGTGCCGAACAGCACCAGGAAGAAGCCGGCGACGACGTGCCCCACGGTCGAGCCCACCTGGGTGGCGCGCGCCAGGAGCTGGTCGTTGCCCGCGGTGACCCACGCCTGGAGCTGGTCGATGCCGTCGTTGATCTGCTGCTCGCTGGCGTCGAGGGGTCCGTCGCGCAGCCAGTCGCGGATGGTGTCCAGGCCGTCGACCACCTTGTTGGCCAGGTCGGTGGAGCCGGTGACCACCTGCTGGGTGGCGAAGGTGACGGCCGCTGCGATCACCGCGAGCACACCGATGACGACGAGGAGGGCGGCCAGCCCACGTGGCAGCACCTTGCCGAGCTGGTCGACCGCGGGCATCACCAGGGCCGCGATGAGCAACGCCACCACGAGGGGCAGCACGATGACCACGAAGTAGCCGACCAGCCACAGCACCACGTAGCCGGCGGCGACGATGACCAGGAACCGCCACCCCCAGGCCGCGGCCAGGTCGACGCCGTACGGCACGCTGGCCGGTCGCATGTCCGAGGGGCCGGCGTGGATGTCCACCGTGGGGGCGACCTCGCGACGCTCGTGCCGGAGCTCGTGCCGGAGCAGCTCGCGGCGCCGGCCCAGCTCGGCGGAGAACCGCTCGGAGAAGCGTCGGTCGGCCCGGTCGCGGCGCCGGGCCGACAGCCCGCGCAGCCGCCCCGCGATGCCCCTGGACGGCTCCGCGTCCACGCCCACGAGATCCGGACCCACGAGATCCGAGCCTGCGAGATCCGAGCCTGCGAGATCCGGCGCAGCGCGACCCGGGGCGCCCGGCGACGCCGGCTGCGTCTCCGGCACGTCGCCCGTGTGCTCCACCGCGCCAGCGTAGACATGACTGCCCACGAGGGTTGCCCGCCTCCCTCGACGCGTCCACCGTGGGAGGTGGCGAAACGGCGGCATCCCATGGGAATCTGCCGACGGCCCCCCGGCCACCCAGGACCCACGCGGTGCAGAATGAGGGGTCCCACGCGTCGAGCCCGCCTGAGAGGCAGCCACTTGCCATGACCATGCAGACCGACTCCTCCGCGTTGGACTCCGCGCAGCAGCCAGGGCCGGCCGGTGAGGACGTCCTCGCCGTCGCGCGCGCTCAGGTGCTCGAGGGCGGGCGGGGGCTCGGCGCGGAGCAGCTGGTGCGGGTGCTCGAGCTGCCCGACGAGCGCCTTGAGGAGCTGCTGGCGTTGGCGCACCAGGTGCGGATGCGCTGGTGCGGCCCGGACGTCGAGGTCGAGGGGATCGTGTCCCTGAAGACCGGCGGGTGCCCGGAGGACTGCCACTTCTGCAGCCAGTCCGGCCAGTTCGCCTCGCCGGTCCGTGCCGTGTGGCTGGACATCCCCGCACTGGTGGAGGCCGCCCGGCAGACCCGCGCCACCGGTGCCACGGAGTTCTGCATCGTCGCGGCCGTCCGCGGCCCCGACGAGCGGCTGATGGGGCAGGTCCGTGAGGGGGTGCGGGCCATCCACGAGGCGGTGGACGTCAACGTCGCCGCGTCGCTCGGCATGCTGTCGCAGGCCCAGGTCGAGGAGCTGGCGGAGATGGGCGTGCACCGCTACAACCACAACCTCGAGGCCGCCCGGTCGTACTTCCCGCAGGTCGTCACCACCCACTCCTGGGAGGAGCGCTTCGACACCTGCCGCATGGTCAAGGACTCCGGGATGGAGCTGTGCTGCGGAGGCCTGGTCGGCATGGGCGAGACCGTGGATCAGCGCGCCGAGCTGGCCGCCCAGCTGGGCGAGCTGGAGCCGCACGAGGTGCCGCTGAACTTCCTCAACCCCCGGCCCGGCACCCCCTTCGGCGAGCTGCCGGTGATGGACAGCAAGGACGCGCTGCGGACGATCGCGGCGTTCCGCCTGGCCCTGCCACGCACCGTGCTGCGGTACGCCGGCGGCCGGGAGCTCACCCTCGGCGACCTCGGCACCCGCGAGGGACTGCTCGGCGGCATCAACGCGGTCATCGTCGGCAACTACCTGACCACGCTCGGCCGCGACCCCCGTGACGACCTGGCCCTGCTCGACGAGCTGCAGATGCCGATCAAGGCGCTCAACGCGACCCTGTGACCACCTACTGCGGGCACTGCGGGCTGCCGGCCGGCGCCGGGACCCACGACGCCTGCGCCGCGAGGCTCGCCCTGGAGCCGCCGCGCTACTGCCCGCGCTGCCGCCGCCGCATGGTGGTCCAGGTGGTGCCCGACGGGTGGACCGCACGCTGCTCCGAGCACGGTGAGACGGCGGCGACCACATGGGCCGGGCCGGCGCGATGAGCGAGCGGAGCGAGCAACAGGCACCCATGAGCCGCACGAGCGGCGAGGACGCGCTCGGCTTCGACCGGGACCACCTGTGGCACCCGTACTCGTCGATGACCCGCCCGTCGCCGGCGTACCTCGTCGAGTCCGCCGCCGGCACCCGGCTCCGGCTGCGCGTCGACGGCCGGCCGGTCGAGGTGGTCGACGCGATGTCGTCGTGGTGGTGCGCGATCCACGGCTATGCGGTGCCCGAGCTCGACGCCGCCGCCCGGACCCAGCTGGAGCAGATGAGCCACGTCATGTTCGGCGGGCTCACCCACGAGCCGGCGGTCGGCCTCGCGCGGCGCCTGATCACGCGGGCGCCGGGCGGCGGCGCGCTGCGCCACGTGTTCCTGGCCGACTCCGGCTCGGTCGCCGTCGAGGTCGCGATGAAGATGGCCTGGCAGGCGCAGGCCGCCACGGGCAGCGGGCGGACCCGGATGTTCACCGTGCGCGGCGGCTACCACGGCGACACGTTCGGGGCGATGAGCGTCTGTGACCCCGACGGCGGCATGCACGCGATGTACGCCGGTCTGGTTCCTCAGCACGTGTTCGCCCCCCGCCCGCCGGCCGGGGCCGACCGGCCCGAGGACGACCCGGAGCTGCTTGCGTGGGCGCGGGCGACGACCGAGCTGTTCGAGCGGCACGCCGACCGGATCGCGGCGGTGGTCGTCGAGCCGGTGCTGCAGGGCGCCGGAGGGATGCACGCCTACTCCCCCCACGCGGTCCGGCTGCTGGCCGGGCTGGCCCGCGAGCACGGCGCGCTGCTGCTGCTCGACGAGATCGCGACCGGTCTGTGGCGCACCGGCACGGCGTGGGCCGCCGACCGGTGCGACGTCGTCCCGGACCTGCTCTGCGTGGGCAAGGCCCTGACCGGCGGCTACCTCACGCTGGGCGCGGTCCTCACCACGACCGACGTCGCCGAGCGGGTCGACGCAAGCCCGGCGGGCGCGATGATGCACGGCCCGACCTTCATGGCCAACCCCCTCGCCTGCTCGGTCGCGTCGGCCTCCTTGGACCTGCTCGACGCGCACGACAACGCCAGCCGTGTCGCCGCGGTCGAGGCGGCGCTCGCCGACGGCCTCGCCGACGCGCGGGGGCTGTCGTCGGTGGTGGACGTCCGCACGCTCGGGGCGGTGGGCGTGGTCGAGCTGGCCCAGCCGGTCGACGTCGCCGCGGTCACCCGGGCGGCGCTCGACGCCGGGGTCTGGGTGCGCCCGTTCCGCAACCTCGTGTACACCATGCCGCCGTACGTCGCCTCGCCCGACGACCTGGCGACGGTCACCGCCGGCATCGTCGGTGCGGTGAAACGGGTGCACGGATGACCGAGGGGCCGCCGATGACCTCCTTCGACCACTGGCTCGCCGCCGAGGCCGCGGACCGCGAGGCGCGGGGGCTGACCCGGCGGCTGGCAGACGCCGACGCCGGCGACCCGCTGCTGGACCTGGCCGGCAACGACTACCTCGGCCTGGCCCGCGACCCCCGCGTGGTGGCGGGAGCCGTCGAGGCCGCGGAGCGGCTCGGGGCCGGGGCGGGCGCGTCGCGACTCGTGTCCGGGACGCTGTCGGTGCACACGCGGCTGGAGGCGGCCCTCGCCGCGTTCACCGGCTTCCCGAGCGCGCTGGTGCTGAGCACCGGCTACCACGCGAACCTCTCAGCGGTGTGCGCCCTCGCCGGTGCCGGGACGCTGGTGGTCTCCGACGCCCACGTGCACGCCTCCCTCGTCGACGGCTGCCGGCTCTCCCGGGCCCGGGTGCAGGTGGTGCCCCACAACGACGTCGCCGCGGTGGCGCGGGCGCTGGCCGGACGCAGCGAGAGCCGGGCGCTGGTGCTGGCGGAGACGGTCTACTCCGTCCTCGGCGACGCCGCCCCGGTCGCGCGCCTCGCCGCGGTGGCCGCCGCCCACGACGCGGTGCTGGTCGCCGACGAGGCACATGCGCTGGGCGTGGCGGGGCCGGGCGGCCGCGGCCTGCTGCACGAGGCCGGGCTCACCGACCGCTCCGAGGTCGTCGCCACCGCGACGCTGTCGAAGTCGCTCGGCGCCCAGGGCGGGGTGGTCCT
>JBIOYO010000008.1:0-5055 GCA_044870175.1 Nocardioidaceae bacterium
AGGAGGGCGACACCGTCGTCCTGGCCTCCAGCCTGATCCCCGGCAACGAGAACGCCGTCTACCGCGTCATCAACGGACTGGCCCGCTGGGGCGCCCGCGTGGTCCACAGGGGCAACGCCCTGGTGCACGTGTCCGGGCACGCCAGCGCCGGTGAGCTGTTGTTCTGCTACAACATCGTCAAGCCCCGCAACGTCATGCCCGTCCACGGCGAGATCCGGCACATGCAGGCCAACGCCGCCCTCGCGATGGCCACCGGCGTGCCGCGAGGCAACGTCGTCACGGCCGAGGACGGCGTGGTCGTGGACCTGGTCGACGGCCGGGCGAGGGTCGCCGGCAAGGTCGCCTGCGGCTACGTGTTCGTCGACGGGTCGTCGGTGGGCGACATCACCGAGACGTCGCTGAAGGACCGCCGCATCCTCGGCGACGAGGGGTTCATCTCGGTCATCGTCGTGGTCGACTCGGTCACCGGCAAGGTGATCGGCGGCCCGGAGATCCACGCCCGCGGGTTCGCCGAGGACGACTCGGTGTTCGACGAGATCAAGCAGCCGGTCGTCGACGCCCTGGACGCCGCGGTGCGCGACGGGATGACCGACGCCTACCAGCTGCAGCAGACCATGCGCCGCATCGTGGGCCGCTGGGTCAACAACCGGCACCGCCGCCGGCCGATGATCATCCCGGTGGTGGTCGAGGCCTGACGCTCCCTCAGCCGGTCACGCGGAGCCGGAACCGGTCGCTGCTGGGCAGGAGCGTGGCCGACCCCTGGTAGGTCGCGGTGAACCAGTGCGTACCGACCGAGAAGGTCCGGTCGATCCCGACCCGGGCCGTGCCCCGGCTGAGCTGGGCGGATCCCACCACGACGCCGCCGGTGCGGACCCGGACCCGCCCGGTGGGCCGCACCCCGGCGGCGCGGACCCAGACGCGGGCGACGAACGCCCGGCCCTGGCGGACCGTCCAGGGAGCCTCCGCGACGGTGTTCGACCGCGCCTTCACGTGCACGACCACCCGGTCGCGGGCCGGACCGTAGGTGTCGTCGCCGCTGTACGCCGCGACCAGTGTGGTCGCCCCGATCCGGAACGTCCTCGGCAGGCCGAACGACACGGTTCCGGACTCGGGCAGGGGCTTGGTGCCGAGCGCGGCGCCGCCGAGCCGGGACAGCGTGACGGTGCCGGTGGGCGCGGGCTCGCTGCCGGTCACGGTGACCACGACGGTCGACGCCCTGCCATACCGGGACGGGTCGGGGCGGTGCACCGCGGTCACGGTCGCCGCCGGCTTGCACAGCACCACCTTGACGTCGTCGACGTACCAGCCGTCCACACCGCCACACCCGTCGCGACCGATCGCGAACCGCAGCGAGACGGTGTCGCCGGGCTCGACGCCGGCCGCGGCGAGGTCGACCTGGGACTGGCCCCAGCTGCCGAAGACCTCGCCCTCGTCGGTGCCGCTGAAGGCCGGCTGTCCGGCGAGGGGGTTGGTGTTCCCGGCCGCGGCCGTCAGCAGGGTGCCCGGGGCGTTGAACAGGTAGGCGGACGCCGGCACGGGTGCGAAGCCGCCGCCGTTCACGCTCAGCTGCAGGTTGCCGCCGTCGACGTCGAGCTCGGTGGCGACGCTGTGCCGGAAGGACAGCCGAGGTGCCCTCCCAGCGGCGTCGCCGACCACGATCGGCGCGCTGGTCATGGTGTTGACGCTGGAGAAGTCGGTGCTGTCCTGGTTGCACTGGCCTCGCTTCGGCGCCGGGCCGTAGGCGCCGCGGGTGTCGTTCCCCGCCGGAAGGGTGCTGTCGCTCCTCCAGTCGGCGGTGGGGCCGCCGTAGGGGTTCTCGCCGGCGAGCGTCCAGTCGGCGAGACCGTCTTCGAAGCTCTCGCTCCAGACGACGTCCTCTGCCGTGCCGGGCCCGCACAACGGTGGGGCGTCGGGGTCGAGCAGGGGGCCGTAGTCGCACTGCCGCGCGGGGTCGACGCGCAGCTCCACCGCAGCCGCCATGGCGGCGACCTGGGCGCAGTCGCCGGCAGTGACCCTCTGCTGGGAGGTCTGCGAGGTGCGAGGCGCGGTGCTCAGCTCTTTGATCGCCTTGCCGGTGAGGTCGGCGCAGGACGCGGCGAGCGCGTCGGCATGGTCGGGGAACTTGCTCGCCGGGGTCTGGTAGGCGGTCATCGCCCGGTAGTAGATCGCCGCCGCCTTGGTCAGCCCGATGCCCCGGACGGCGTGCCCGTTGTAGGTGCCGCCGTCGACGAGCAGGGCGTAGCCGTGGTTCGGCACGCCGGAGTTGCTGTGCACCCCACCACCGTCGGCCGTGGAGCAGGCGTACTCGGCGTCGGTGACCTTGCCCGGGTCGGCCTCGCACGTCGGCGTCCACATGTCGCGGATGGCCGAGCCGAACGCGCCGGACTTCTCGCCGATGAGCCACCGGTAGGAGTCGGTGCGATCGCTGCCACCCGCGTCGCTGATCGTGACGTTGACGCTGTGCCCGGCCGCGAGCGTGGCCCGGATCGTCTCGCGGTCGGAGAGCCCGATGGAGACGGTCACCGGGAGGGTGGTGTCTGCGCTGCTGAACGAGACCGGGGCGTTGTCGCGGTTGCCGATGACGACGGCGAGGACGCCGGCGGCCTTGGCCACCTGCGCCTTCTGGACGAACGCGCACAGGCCGCGGTCGACCAGCACGATCTTGCCGGCCGCGGCGGCGGGGTCGTCGTAGGGTGAGCAGCCGTCAGTGGTGGTGCCACCGGTCTCGGCGGCGTCTGTGGGCGCGACGACGTCGCCGGTGATGGGCTCGTCGATGCCGGGGCCGAGCAGGCCGCCGGTCAGGCAGTCCTTCGCGATGGACGCGGGGCCGTTGATGGTCAGCAGCGGGATGTCCGGCGTGTGCGCGCTGCACCGCCCGACCGGGCGCTTCCTCTCGAGGTCGCCCTCACCCTCGTCCTGGCGACCGTTGACCAGGTCGATGGTCTCACCCCAGATGTCGGAGTAGGACTCGTTGAGGGCGCCCGGCTGCCACTGGTAGATCAGCCCGTGGGTGTACTCCGTGTAGGCGTGACCCCACTCGTGGGCGACCACGTCGTCGGAGGAGACCCCGTCGCAGTAGTTGGTGGTGACGCCGTTCCAGTTGGCGTTGGGGCACCGGATGCGCGGGTCGTTGTTGACCGTGCGCATGGTGGCGCCGTCGCCGTCGTAGGAGTCCCGGCCGAAGGCGTTGTCGAAGAACCAGTACGCCTCGCCGGTCGAGGAGACCATGTTGGCCTGGTCCCCGGTGAGGTCGCCGGGGAAGGGGTCACCTTCCTGCCAGACGAGGTGCGCGGGGTCGAAGGCCTGCTCGTAGAGCTCGCGACCCAGCGCCGAGTCGACCATCGAGTAGCGGTTGAGCGGCTTGCCCGTCGTCGCGGACACGAACACCAAGTCGCGGACGTCGGCCCGGTTGCCCACCTCGACCTGGTAGGCGAGGTCGGTGTCGCCGGGCACGCCCCGGGCGAGCCCGACGCGGTAGACGACGAGCCGGGTGGACAGCGCGGCGAGGCCGGTGGTGTCCGCGGGCGCGTCGTTCGCGTCGGTGGGCGGGTCTGACCGCACCAGCGCGAGGGCGTGGCGCGCGGCCTCCGGCGCGCCGACCGTGGCCGCGGCCGGAACCCTGCTGGTCGGCACGGCCTGTCCGTTGACCGAGGTGAGGTCGCCGGCCGGGTCGACCTGGGCGCGCAGCATCGCGCCGTAGACCGGGATGCCCTCGTGCGCCTGGGTGTAGGTGACTGTGGTGCCGTATGCCGACCGGACGACCGACTCCCGCAGCAGCTCTCCGGCTTGTGCGCCGAAGGCGGGTGCGAACCGTCGCAGGTAAGCCGTCGCCTTGCCGGCCGGGTCCGCCCGGCCGTCCCACTCGGGCAGCAGGTCGCCCCGCGCCGCCGCCCGCGCGAAGGACAGCCGGCCGGTGGCGGCGTCGCTGGAGAGCCGCACGGGCCCGTCGGCCTCGGCGCGCATCGCCCTCAGCAGCCCGGTGGCGGGCGTGGCGGGCTCTTCGACGGCACCGGCCGAGGTGGACGACAAGGACGCCAGGCCGGCGGAGACCACACCGAGGATCAGCGCCGACACGATGGTCGATCTGGACACGCGCACAGGTCCGCCCTCCCGAGACAGCCGCGACCGCCAGGCCGCGGCGACGGCCGGTCAAGCGGCCGGCCATGACGTACCAGCTCACGGTAGGCCCAGGCACCGACAACAGCCATAGCCCGCTCGCGAACATGCTGTGCCCTAGTCCACCGCGGAGCGGCTGACCACCGCGAGTCAACGACGGCACGGTTGAGCAGATGGTGGCCCTGGGCGTGTGAAGCCAGCGACGGGGACTGCCGACTCAGCCATCCTCCTCACCGGACCGCGGAGCAGGTGACCCACCGCGCGACCGGTGCGGTCCGCAGACCGGGGCACGACGGCTCGGTTGAGGCAGATGGTGGCCCTGGGCGTGTGAAGCAAGCGACTGGTGTGACTCGTCGCCTAGTCTTCCGACCATGGCGACCCGCACCTCCACCTCGTCGTCGCGCGGGGGCAGCGCGCGGTCGCGCGCGTCCGGATCGTCGAAGGGCCGCGCCACGGCCGCGTCGCGCTCACGGTCGAAGTCCTCACCGAAGTCCCGGCGCCCGCCGCCGCGCGCGGTGCGCAGCGGCCCGAGCCCGGTCCGCCGGCTGGTCGCCGGGCTCGGCGCCGCGGTGACCGGGTCCGTGCGGGCCCTCTGGCTCGCGGTCGCCACGCTCGTCGGCGGCGCCGCACGCCGGGTCGGCCGCACCGCCCGGGACCTCGACCCCGCGCACCGCCGGGACGGCCTCGGGCTCGGGGTGCTGGCGCTGGCGGTGGTGGTGGCCGCAGCCGTCTGGTGGCAGCTGCCGGGCAGCGTGATGGACGCCGTGCGGACGATCGTCACGGGCTCGGTCGGCCTGGTGGGCCGGCTGGTGCCGGTGCTGCTGGCCCTGGCCGGGCTGCACGCGCTGCGCAACCCCGAGCGCACCGGTCCCGCCGGCCGCCGGGTCGTGGGCTGGACGTCGCTGCTGTTCGGCGTGGTCGGGCTGCTGCACGTGGCCC
>JBIOYO010000009.1:0-4930 GCA_044870175.1 Nocardioidaceae bacterium
ATTGCTGCACCTTAGACGCCGAGCCGTCGCAAGCTCCCTGCCAGAGGACCCCGAGCCGTCGCGGACTCCCCGCTCGGGGACGCCGAGCCGTCGCGAACTCCCCGCCAGAAGCCGCCGAGCCGTCACGAACTCCCCCGCCAGAGGCCGCCGAGCCGTCGCAAGCTCCCCGCTCGGGGACGCCGAGCCGTCACGAACTCCCCGCTCAGGGGCGCGAGGAGGGCGGGTCACCGGACCGGGGCGGCGGCGCGGGCGTGGATGGGACTGGCCCCCCCGGAGCGAGGAACGAGCGAAGGGGGTGGTTGCCCGCGCCGCCGTTCCGGGGAGGTGGTCCGCCCTCCGGACGTGCGCATGGGGAGACGGCGCGCGGACGATCTTCATCCCGCCTCAGGAGCTCGGTTCTGGGGGCGGCTGGAGCACCCGCAGGTGTCCCCGGCGGCCGACCCCACGCTCCGTGCCGGGACCGGCGGGGCTCGTGGCGGGCTGGGAGCGGGCGGCCTCGCGCACGGCGTCGGCCAGGGCCAGGAGGTCGTCGCCGGTCGGGCCGCCCGCGTCCGGGTCGGGCGCCAGCCGCAGCACCTCCCAGCCGCGGGGGGCCGAGAGGCGCTCGGAGTGCTCGTCGCACAGGTCGTAGGCGTGCGGCTCGGCGAAGGTCGCCAGCGGTCCCAGCACGGCGGTCTGCTCGCCGTACACGTAGGTCAGCGTCGCCATCGCGGGCCGGCCGCACGCGGTCCGGGAGCAGCGGCGCACGGTGGTCACCCGCCAGACGGTACCCGTACCGCGACGGCGCGGGGGCTAGGCTCGCGGTCGTGACGGGGACGCTCGAGCCGGGGGTGGAACCGGGCCGTGAGCCGGGCCGTCAGCCGGGTCGGCGGCGAGGCCGGCGGCGGGACCGGCACGGCCTCGGGATGCGAGGCCCGGCGGTGCTGCCGGGCCCGTTCGCGCCGTCAGGGGTGCCACGGGAGCGGTCCGGCCGCGAGGACTTCGACGCGCTGGTCCTCACCGTCGTGCACGACCTGGAGGAGCGGTGGCGCGACGAGCTGGGGCTGGTGGAGTTCGCCGTCGAGGACACTCCGGTGCTGCCGGAGGACTGGTCCGCGGCGACGGTGCCGCTGGCGACGGTGGTCCGGGGGCACGGACCCGTCCCCACCCGCCTGGTGGTGTTCCGCAGGCCGATCGAGCTGCGCGCCGGCAACCGCGCCGACCTGTCCGCGCTGGTGCTGACGGTGCTCGTCGAGCAGGTCTCCGAGCTGCTCGGCCGGCCGCCCGAGGACATCGACCCGCGCTACGAGGAGCGCTGAGCCCTCGCGGGCCGGCCCGGCCGGCGGGTCAGACGGCGCGCTTCTTGAGCCGTCGGCGCTCGCGCTCCGACAGCCCGCCCCAGATGCCGAAGCGTTCGTCGTTCTCCAGGGCGTACTGCAGGCAGTCGCCGCGCACGTCGCAGGTCAGGCAGACGCGCTTCGCCTCGCGCGTCGAGCCCCCCTTCTCGGGGAAGAACGACTCGGGGTCGGTCTGCGCGCAGAGCGCACGCTCCTGCCATCCCAGCCCCTCCACCTCGGTGTCGAGCGCGAAGAGCTCTCGCATGGTGTCACCCTTTCGACCCGCGGAGCCCGCGCGGGCTCCTCTTTCGACACTTCGTTCGCTCCGGCCGCCCACCTGAGAACATCGGGTGAAGCCTGGCGGTCGTCCTCGTCACCGGGTGCGCAACTAACAACACTGTGGGAATTACACGCCTGTCGTACCGCGCTCGTCAAGCCCTGACGTGCTATACGCCGGCGACCGCGCAGCGCCGGAGGAGGGGAGCCGCATGACCGCGAACCCGAGAGGCGCCGCGTCACCGGACCGGCCGGCGCGCGTCACAGTGCTCTCCGGCGGCTTCGGCGGCGCGCGGTTCCTCCAGGGGCTGCTGCGGCACCTCGACGGGAGCGCCGAGGTCACGGTGGTCGCCAACACGGCCGACGACCTGTGGCTGCACGGGCTCAAGATCTGCCCGGACCTGGACACGGTCATGTACACCCTCGGCGGCGGCATCGACGCCGACCGGGGGTGGGGGCGGGCCGACGAGAGCTGGCGGGTCAAGGAGGAGCTGGCGGCGTACGGCGTGGAGCCGACCTGGTTCGGGCTCGGCGACCGCGACCTCGGAACACACCTGGTCCGCACGCAGATGCTCGACGCCGGCTACCCCCTCTCGGCGGTGACCGAGGCGCTCTGCTCGCGGTGGCGACCGGGCGTGCGGCTGCTGCCGATGAGCGACGACCGCGTCGAGAGCCACGTGGCGGTCGACGACCCCGGCGAGCCGTCCGGGCAGCGCGTGGTGCACTTCCAGGAGTACTGGGTCCGGCTCCACGCCGACGTGCCCGCGCGCGCGGTCGTCCAGGTCGGCATCGACGCGGCGACGCCCGCGCCGGGGGTGGTCGAGGCGGTGGAGCGCGCCGACGTGGTTCTGCTGCCGCCGTCCAACCCGGTGGTGTCCACTGGGCCCATCCTGGGCGTCCGCGGCATCCGCGACGCGCTGCGCGCGACCCGTGCCCCGGTGGTCGGGCTCTCCCCCATCGTCGCCGGCTCGCACGTGCGCGGCATGGCGGCCCAGCTGCTCCGGGCGGTCGGCGTGGAGGTCTCGGCCGCGGCCGTCGCCGAGCTGTACGGCGCCCGGTCGGCGGGCGGGGTGCTCGACGGCTGGCTGGTCGACGGGGCCGACGCCGACGCCGTGGCCCGCGTGGAGGCGGCGGGCATCGCGTGCCGTGCGGTGCCGCTCATGATGACCGACCACGACACGACCGCCCGGATGGCCGCTGCGGCGCTCGACCTCGCGGCCCGGCGATGACCCTGCCCCCCGGGACGGCACGGTTCGCCGCGACCGCGGTGCCCGGACTGGGCGACGTACGAGCCGGCGACGACCTGGCCGACCTGCTCGCCGAGGCGATGGGTGCGGTCGGGCTCCCCGCCGACGGTGACGTGCTGGTGGTGACCAGCAAGGTGGTCGCGAAGGCCGAGGGCAGGGTGGTCCGGACGGACCGCGCCGCCGCCGTTCGCAGCGAGACCGACCGCGTCGTCGCGACCCGCGGCGAGACCCGCATCGTGCGCAACCGGCTGGGCCTGGTGCTGGCGGCTGCCGGCGTCGACGCGTCGAACACCCCGGCCGGCACTGTGGTCCTGCTCCCGCTCGACCCGGACGCCTCGGCCCGGGCGCTGCGCGAGCGGCTGAGCGGGCGCACCGGCCGCAACCTGGCCGTCGTCGTCTCCGACACGGCCGGCCGGGCCTGGCGGCAGGGCCAGACCGACATCGCCGTCGGCGCCGCCGGCCTGGAGCCGCTCCACGACCTGGCCGGCCGGACCGACCACCACGGCAACCCGCTCGCGGTGACCGCCCCGGCGGTGGCCGACGCGCTGGCCGCGGCCGGGGACCTGGTCAAGGGCAAGCTGGCCCGCACGCCGCTCGCCGTGCTCTCCGGGCTCGGGCACCTGGTGCTCCCCCCTGGCGACCACGGGCCGGGGGCCCGCGCGCTGGTGCGGGCCGAGGAAAGCGACATGTTCGGCCTGGGCGCGCGCGAGGCCGTCCTGGCGGCGGTGCGCCGGCGCGACGACGTGGGCGGGGCCGACCTCCGCGGGTTCGGCCCGCCGGTGTCCGCCGAGGAGCTCGCGTGGCTGCTGGAGCCGGTGCTGGCCGGCCGTGGGCTGGTGCTGCCGGAGGACGGCGCCGTCCGGGTGGTCCTCGGCGCGGCCGGTGACTTCGCCCGCGGCGTCCAGGCCGCCGACGTGCTCGCGACGGCGTACGCCGTGTCGTGGCGCGCCGCGGACGCCAGCGCAGAGTCCGTCCTGCTCCGACCAGCCGGTCCGTAGAATTCCCGACCGTGGCCAAGTCGAGCTCGAAGCCGGGCGCCCAGTCGAGCCCCAGGCCGACCTCCAAGTCGGCGAAGCAGCGTGACCGCCGCGCCGTCGTCGAGCAGCTGCGGCGGGAGCAGAAGGCACGGGAGCGGCGCCGTACGACCGCCATCGTGACCGCGTGCGTGGTGGTCGGGCTGGTGATCATCGGCGTGGCCGCGATCCCGCTGGTCCGCAGCAACCAGGAGAGCGCCAAGCCGCTGGACCAGATCGGCGCGTCGGCCGACGCGGCCGGCTGTGGGAAGGTCACCACGAAGAGCGCCGAGGGCAGCGGGCAGCACGTCGCACCGGGCACCGACCTCTCCTACCCCGAGAGCCCCCCGGCGTTCGGCCAGCACTGGGAGACCTACCTCCAGGGCTCGCAGCTGCGGCCGTTCTTCACCACCGACGACCGCCCGGAGCTCGGCCAGCTCGTGCACAGCCTCGAGCACGGCCACACGCTGGTGTGGTACGACGAGACGTTGGCCGATGACGACGACGCCCTGGCCGACCTGCGCACCATCTCGAAGAAGTTCGACGCCGTAGACAAGGTCATGGTGCTGCCGTGGACCGCCGACGACGGCGACCCGTTCCCCGAGGGCAAGCACGTGGCGCTGACCCACTGGTCGGTGAGCGGCGGCAAGAAGGGCACGTCGCAGGTCGGGGTCTGGCAGTACTGCGCGCAGCCCAGCGGCGCCGCGGTTGAGAAGTTCGTCGCGGACTACCCGGCCAGCGACTCCCCCGAGCCGAACGCTCCCTGAGCACCCCCATGGGGGACATCCTCGCCCTCGCGGGGATCGCCGTTCTCTCCGCCCTCGTCCCCCTCGTCAACATCGAGGCGTACCTGATCGGTCTCGGCGCGGTCACGGCCGTCGGCAACGTCTGGCTGCTGTCCGGGGTGGCGGCCGTCGGCCAGATGGCCGGGAAGCTGGTGTGGTTCTACCTCGGCGCCAACGCGCTGCGCTGGGGCTGGGTGCGGAAGAAGGTGGAGACGCCCAAGGCCCAGGCCCGCCTGGAGCTGTGGCGCTCTCGGACCCACGAGAACGAGTGGCTCGCCGGCGGGCTCACGCTC
>JBIOYO010000010.1:0-6203 GCA_044870175.1 Nocardioidaceae bacterium
TCGCGTAGATTGCGTGGCGGCCGTGAACCGCGGCACGGCGGGTGACCGCGCCCCGGACCCCGCCGCAACCGACCTGCGAACGAGCAAGGAGGCCGCCATGGCTGAGAGCTGGAGCGGTGAGTTCTACTGCGTGAAGTGCAAGGAGAAGCGCTCCGCGGAGGGTGAGGTCAAGGTCAACGACAAGGGCACCCGCATGGCGAAGGCGGTCTGCCCGGTCTGCGGCACGAACCTGAACCGGATCCTCGGCAAGGCCTGACCCGACCGGCCGGCCCGCCGGTCGTCCCCACACCTCGGAGGTGGGTGCCGCTCGCGGGCCCACCTTCGCCATGTCCGACGCTCCCGCGGTCCCACCTTCGGCATTCGCGAGGACGTCCGGGGGAGCAGCGCCGTCGCCTGTGGACGGGCGTTGGAGAGTGTCGGCCCCCTCGGGCACGCTCACCACATGCGTCGCATGTTGCTTCCCGGCACCCACCTGCTCCGCCGCGGCGACGGCCGCGTCCAGGCCGGGCTCGACCCGGCTCAGGCCGTGGTCCTGCCCGCGGGTCACGGGGTGAGCACCCTCGAGGCCGACCGGGACCCGGCGGTGGCCAGGGCCCTGGACCGCCGCGGGCTGCTCGTCGACGAGGCGGTGGTCCGCGCCGCGGTGTCCGGCCCGGCCGCACCGGCGCGGGCCTCACCGCAGCCCGCGGGGCAGCTCACGGGGCAGCACCCGGGGCGGCACCCAGGACCAAGTGTCCCGGCCTGGCCCCGGCACGCGGCCGCCGCGCTGGTGCGAGGGTCGGGATCACGCACGCCGGCCACCCTGCAGGGACGGCGTGAGGCGGTGCTCTGCGTCCTGGGGTTCGGCGGCCCGTTCGCCGCAGCCCTGGCCGCCCAGGTCCGCGAGCTCGCCGCCCGAGCCGCGCTCGTCCTCGACGGCCCGGCCGGACGTGGCCGGCCACCCCGGGCCCCCACCCTCGGCATCGCGGTCGGCGTCGGCGAGCCCGAGCGCACGCTGCTCGACCCGTGGCTGCAGCGCGGGCTGCCGCACCTGCTGGTCCGGCTCACCGAGGGCCGGGTGCTGCTGGGCCCGTTCGTCGACCCCGGCCGCACGGCCTGCCTGCGCTGCCTGGACGCCCATCGCACCGACGAGGACCCGGACTGGCCGCTGCTGGTGCAGCAGTACGCCGCCCAGCTCGACCGCGGCCGTGCCGACGGCGTGCCCGAGCCGGTCGACCCGGCGCTGGCGACGCTGGCCGTGGCGTGGGCGGTCCGCGACGTCGCCAGCTTCGCCGAGGGGCACCGGCCGACCACCTGGTCGACCACCCTCCTGCTGTCCGGCCGGCTGGAGGAGCTGGGCACGATGCCATGGCTGCGGCATCCCGAGTGTGGCTGCTCATGGACCTGACCAGCCCAGGGCCCCACCGCGGTGCGCCGGCGCACCGCGGAGCGCGTGACCCGCCGGCCGTCCCCGGCCGGGCTCGTGGTCATCTGGCGCTACTCCGTCGGGGTCACTGACGGGGTCCTCCGCGGCGCCGGGCGGTCGTGACGCCCAGAACGACATCCGGCCGGGCACGTTGGCCCGTTCGCACCAGGCGGTTCGGTCCCGCCCGGCACAATGACCCCATGGACGACCTGCCGCGCAACGCTGTCACCCGGACGGCGCGGCTGGCCGCCCTCCCCCTCGGGTACGCCGGGCGCACCGCGCTCGGCGTGGGCAAGCGGCTCGGCGGCGCGCCGGCCGAGTCGGTGGTCAACGAGGTGCAGCTGCGCACGGCCGAGCAGCTGTTCCGCACCCTGGGCGAGCTCAAGGGTGGGGCCATGAAGATCGGCCAGGCCATGTCGATCATGGAGTCGGCGCTGCCGGAGGAGGTCGCGGCGCCGTACCGGCAGCACCTGACCCGCCTGCAGGACTCCGCCCCCCCGATGGCCGCCCAGGTGGTGCACCAGCAGCTCGTCCGCGAGTTCGGACCTCGGTGGCGGCGCAAGCTGGTCGAGTTCGACGACAACCCGGCCGCGGCCGCCTCGATCGGCCAGGTGCACCGGGGCCGTTGGGCCGACGGCACCGACGTCGCGGTCAAGATCCAGTACCCGGGCGCCGCCGACGCGCTCCAGTCCGACCTGCGGCAGATCGGCCGGCTGGCCCGCACCTTCGCCGGGCTGGTCCCCGGCGTCGACGTCAGGTCGCTCGTGGAGGAGCTGCAGGCCCGGTTGCTGGAGGAGCTGGACTACGACCTCGAGGCCGACGCGCAGGCCCGGTACGCCGCCGTGTTCGCCGGCGACGCGCACTACCAGGTGCCCCACGTGCTCGCCCACGCCGGGACCGTGCTGGTCACGGAGTGGTTGAAGAGCACCGGCTCGCTGGCACGCCTGATCGCCGAGGGGACGCCCGCAGAGCGCGACCACTACGGGGAGCTCTACGCCCGCTTCATGTTCGAGGGGTCGGCCCGCACCGGGCTGCTGCACGCCGACCCGCACCCGGGCAACTTCCGCGTCGTCCCGGGCGACGACGGGTCACTCGGCCGCCTGGGCGTTCTCGACTACGGCGCCGTCGCTCGCCTCCCGGGGGGAGAGCTGCCGCCGGCGATCGGGCGGTTGCTGCGCATCGCGTTGCGCGACGACTTCGAGGAGGTGCTCGGCGGGCTCCGCGAGGAAGGGTTCGTGCGGCCCTCCGTGCGGGTCGACCCGGGTGACCTGCAGGGCTACCTGGGACCGTTCCTGGAGCCGGCCCGCACCGAGACGTTCCGGTTCACCCGCGCCTTCATGCGTGAGCAGGCGGCCCGGCTCAACGACCCGCGAGCTCCGGGCTCCTCGCTGGTGTTCAGGCTCAACCTGCCGGCGTCGTACCTGCTCATCCACCGCGCCTGGGTCGGCGGCATCGGCGTGCTGTGCCAGCTGGACGCCGAGATCCCGTTCCGCGGACTGCTGGAGGACTCGCTGCCCGGGTTCGCCGACGCGCCCTGACCGCTCGGAGCGACCACGGGGCCGGCTCACCACAGGTCGCTGTCCAGCTTGCCCTCCATGGCGCGCAGGTGCTCCCGGGAGCAGCGGTCGCAGAACCGGCGGAGGCGACCGTTCTCCACGGCGGTGGACCAGGTCAGCGGGGTGTCGTCACCGTCGGCGGTGGCGCCGCAGAAGTCGCAGGTGACCGGCACGCGGCCAGGGTAGCGCCACCCGAGCCGCCCGGCGCCCGCGTGCACGCGTGCAGCCCGGCACCCCGGCGGGCCATCAGGTCTGCCGGGGTGCCGGGCTCGGTGCTTGCTGCTGCGCTGCCTGCTCAGAGCGAGCGGGCCAGCGCCAGCCGCGCCTCCGCGGCCGCGCGCTCGGCACGGCGGGAGAGCCGCCGTGCCATTGTCGCCTGCCGCCCACGTCGCAGCTCGTGCGCCTCTCCCAGGCGCGCGGACAACTGCGCTCTGGCCAGGTCTTCGAACAATGTGTTCATCCTCGTGCTCCGCTTCTCGTTGAGATCCATCTGTGTGTTCACTTTCCGTTTCCATCAGGTCCGCCGGGGGGGACGCGGGGAGCGCTCCGCAGTCCGAGCGCCCTTGTCGTGCCGGTGGGCTGGCGTGCCGGTCAGGCGGCCACCGGATGCTTGCGCGGCCGACCACGGGGCCGCTTGCGGGGGATCACCGCTCCCTGCAGGAAGAGCTCCCCACCCCAGACACCCCATGGCTCGCGCCGGTCGAGCGCTCCGGCGAGGCACTCCGCGCGGACCGGGCAGTCCACGCACAGTGACTTGGCCAGCTCCACGTCGGCCGGGGACTCGGCGAAGAACAGCTCCGGGTCCTCTCGACGACACGGCAACCGCTCCTCCTGCACCCCCCGGGTACGGGTGGCCGGGTGGTCGAGGACTCTGATCCTCATCTTGTTGTTCACCTCCTTGGTCCTGATCGGGTGGTCAGGGACCGTGGTTCCTCGGTGTAGAAACACGAAGGCCGCGGATCCCGGGTTTCGGGTTCCGCGGCCTGGAGGCTGCCGGTTGAGCGGGTGCTCAGCCAGGTGGACTCCAGGCAGGGGTCCCCGGGAGGGTGCCGTTGCCGACGGCCGCGACGTGCACGTCTCCGCGCACACCGGTGCCCTGGACATCGGTGGTCGCGCAGGCGGCCGGCCAGGAGGCACCCGTGGCCGTCGAGAAGGCACGCAGAGACGTCGGACGTTGCCGGACGGACATGGGCATGCCGCTGCCGATGTACGGGCTGCGGGTGATGGTGACGTTGCTCATTGGGCACCTCCTTCCGGTCCTCGTGCGCCGGCCTTGCCAGGGCCGCGATGCGCAGTGGTCTTGCTGGGTCCGCCAACCGTACCGGCGGCTCGCCGCACGAGGCAATCGGTTTTATGGGTCCTTCTTCACCGATCTTCTGCCATACGGCCCTACCGCGACATCTCCTGCGGCTCGGCGACCAGAGCCAGGACGTCGTCGCCGTAGCGGTCCAGCTTCGCCGCGCCGATCCCGTTGACCCGCAGCAGCGCCCTGGTGTCGGCCGGCCGGACCTCTGCGATCGCCTGCAGGGTGAGGTCGGTGAACACCACGTACGCCGGCACCCCGTCGGCCTGCGCGCGCTCGAGCCGCCAGGCCCGAAGCCGCTCGTACAGCGCCTCGTCGTACGGCGACGGGCACCCCTCGTGCCGGCCGAGCCGACGTTCGGGGACGGAGCCGAGCGGTCCCTGGCAGACCCGGCACCGCGCCGGCCCGCGCTGCCTCTTCGAGCCGCCCCTGCCCGGCGCGGGCAGGCCCGCATCGGTGTGCGGACGCAGCCCGTCGAGGAACCGGGAGGGGCGCCTAGAGGCACGGCCGCCGGGGTTGCGCGCCTGGGCCCAGGAGATGTGCAGCCGCCGCCGGGCCCGGGTGACGCCGACGTACAGCAGCCGGCGTTCCTCCTCGACCCCGGCGGCCGAGTCGGCCGCGTAGACGATCGGGATCGTGCCCTCGGTGACCCCGGTGAGGAACACCGCGTCCCACTCCAAGCCCTTGGCGGCGTGGAGGGTGCCGACGGTGACCCCCTCGGCGACGGGGGCGTGCTGCTCGGCGGCGCGCCGGTCGAGGTCGTCGACGAACCCGCCGAGCGTGGCCCCGGGCTCCGCGGCGTACTGCGTCGCCTGGTCGAGCAGCGCCTGCAGCGACTCCCACCGGTCCCGCGCGTTGCCCCGGGCACCCGGCGCCTCCGGCGTCCACCCCATGCCGGCGAGCACCGCGCGGGTGTCCTCGAGCAGGTCACCGGAGCCGCCGCCCTCGGCGCGGGCGGTGCCGCGCAGCAGGGTGACCGCCTGCCGCACCTCGGCGCGCTGGAAGAACCGCTCCGCGCCGCGGACGACGTAGGGCACGTTGCGGGCGGCCAACGCCTCCTCGTAGGCCTCGGACTGCGCGTTGACCCGGAACAGCACTGCCACCTCGCGCGCCGGCAGGCCGTCGTCCAGCAGCCGCCGGACCTCGCCGGCCACCGTCTCGGCCTCGGCGACCTCGTCGGGATGCTCGGTGTAGCCGACCTCCGGCCCGGCCGGGCTCTGCGCGCGCAGCCGCACTCCGCCGGTCGCGCTGCCGGCGAGCAGGCGGTTGGCGACGTCGAGAACCTGCGGCGTGGACCGGTAGTTGCGCACCAGCTCCACCGTCGTGGTCCCGGGGTGCCGTGCCGGGAAGGACCGGAGGTGGTCGGGGCTGGCGCCGGCGAAGGAGTAGATGGTCTGGGCGGGGTCGCCGACCACGCACAGCTCGTCGCGGCCCCCGAGCCAGAGGTCCAGCAAGGTCGCCTGGAGCGGGCTCACGTCTTGGAACTCGTCGACGACGAAGTGGTGGTACTGCCGGCGGACCTCGGCAGCGACTCGCTCGTCCTCGGCGAGCAGGGCCGCGGCGCAGAGCAGGACGTCCTCCATGTCCATGCGGCCCTGGTCGCGCTTGACCTCCTCGTACGTCGCGAAGACCCGGCCCACCGTGGCCTCGTCGACCCCGCTGACCGACCGGCCGCGGCGGGCCGCGACTGCGGCGTACTCGGCGGGGCGGACGTTGCTGACCTTGGCCCACTCGATCTCGCCGGCAAGGTCGCGCAGGACGGCGGGCTGGGTGTCGACGCGGTTGCGCCGGGCTGCGGCGCCGACCATCGGCAGCTTGCTGTCCACGAGTGTCGGCGGCTCCCCGCCGTACACGCGAGGCCAGAAGTAGCGCACCTGCCGCAGGGCTGCGGAGTGGAAGGTGCGGGCCTGCACGCCCTGCGCGCCCAGCCGCCGCAACC
>JBIOYO010000011.1:0-6268 GCA_044870175.1 Nocardioidaceae bacterium
TGTTCCGGATGGCCCCGCTGCACCACCACTTCGAGCTGAAGGGATGGGACGAGATCACCGTCGTCGTCCGCTTCTGGATCATCACCGGCATCGCCGTGGCCGCCGGCATGGGCGTCTTCTACGCCGAGTGGGTGGCCGGCACGTGAAGCCGGGCCCGGACTCGCTCGGCCGCACCGACGCCTGGGACGGCGTCCGCGTGGTCGTGGCCGGCCTCGGCGTCTCCGGCTTCGCGGCCGCCGACAACCTCACCCACCTCGGCGCGCAGGTGGTCGCCCTGGACGAGTCCGCGGCAGCGCCGCGCCCCGACCAGGCGACCCTGCTTTCGATCCTCGGGGCCGACGTGCGCCTCGGTCCGGGCAGCACGAGCACCCTGCCCCCCGACGTCGACCTGGTGGTCACCTCGCCGGGCTGGCGCCCGGACGCCCCGCTGCTGGCTCAGGCCGCGGCGCGCGGCGTCCCGGTCTGGGGCGAGGTGGAGCTGGCCTGGCGGCTTCGCGACCCGGCCCGGGCGGCGCCGTGGCTCGGCGTCACCGGCACGAACGGCAAGACCACGACCGTGCAGATGCTGGACGCCTGCCTGCGGGCGGCCGGGCTGCGCAGCGTCGCGTGCGGCAACGTCGGCCTGCCCCTCGTCGAGGTGGTGATGGACCCGGCGCCGTACGACGTGCTGGCCGTGGAGCTCTCCAGCTTCCAGCTGCACTACGCCTCGTCGGTGGCGTGCGAGTCCGCGGCGGTCCTCAACGTCGCCGAGGACCACCTGGACTGGTACCCCTCCCTCGACGCGTACGCCGCCGACAAGGGCCGGATCTACCGGGGCGCCGAGCGCGCCTGCGTCTACAACGTCGCCGACCCGGCCACCGAGCGGCTGGTGCGCGACGCCGACGTCACCGAGGGTGCCCGGGCGGTCGGGTTCACCCTGGGCATCCCGGCCGTCGGCATGGTCGGCGTCGTCGACGGCGTGCTGGCCGACCGGGCCTTCGTGGAGCAGCGCCGGACCAGCGCCGCCGAGCTGTGCACGGTCGCGGCGCTGCCCTCACCGGCACCCCACGTCGTGGCCAACGCGCTGGCGGCCGCGGCGCTGGCCCGGGCGCACGGCGTGCCGCCGGTCGCGGTCCGCGACGGGCTGACCGGCTTCCGCCTCGACGGCCACCGCATCGCCGAGGTCGCCGAGGTCGCCGGAGTCACCTTCGTCGACGACTCCAAGGCCACCAACCCCCACGCCGCGCGGTCCTCGCTGCTCGCCTACGACCCGGTGGTGTGGGTGGCCGGCGGGCTGGCCAAGGGCGCGGGGTTCGACGACCTGGTCCTTGCGGTGCGCGACCGGCTCCGCGGTGTGGTGCTGCTGGGGCGCGACCGCGCCGTGATCGCCGCGGCGCTGGCGCGACACGCGCCGGATGTCCCCGTGATCGACGTGGCCGCTGGGGACACTGACGTCATGGACCGCGTGGTCCGGGCCGCCGTGGACCTTGCCGTCCCCGGCGACACGGTGCTGCTGGCGCCAGGCTGCGCGTCCATGGACCTGTTCGCGAACTACGGCGCCCGCGGGGACGCCTTCGCCGAGTCGGTGCGCCGGCTCCGCGAGGCCTGAGCGCCCCGACCGCCGACGGAGGAGGGCGATCCCGCGGTGACCACCCGCCCTGCGGACCCGGTGCTGGACCGCACCCGCGGGGCCGGCGGACGCCCGCACCCGGCCGGCGCGGGCCCGTCCGTGCGGTCGTGGCTGGCCACCGCGCGCGAGGGTCTGGACCGCCCGCTCACCTCCTACTACCTGCTGCTCGGATCGGCCGGGCTGCTGCTGACCATCGGCCTGGTCATGGTGCTCAGCTCCTCCAGCGTCGACGGCTACAAGAACTACGGCAGCAGCTACTACTGGTTCCTGCGCCAGCTGGCCTGGGTCACCCTGGCCCTGCCCTGCGTGCTGCTCGCCGCGCGACTGCCGCACCGGGTGATCCGGGCCTTCGCCTGGCCGGGCCTGCTGGTCTCGGTCGTCCTGCTGGCGCTGACCCAGACCCGCCTGGGCGTCACCGTCAACGGCAACCAGAACTGGCTCGCGCTCGGGCCGGTGCAGGTCCAGCCGGCCGAGGTGGCCAAGCTCGCGACCATCGTGTGGTGCGCCGACGTCTACGCGCGGAAGGAGCGGCTGCTCGGCGACTGGCGGCACACCCTGGTCCCCGTCGTACCGGTCACCGGCGTCGTCATCGGGCTGGTCGTCGTCGGCCACGACCTCGGCACCGCCCTGGTCCTGATGGCGATCGTGCTCGGGCTGCTGTGGGTGGTCGGCGCACCCACCCGGCTGTTCGCCGGCGCGGCTCTCGCCGTGGGCGCGATCGCCCTGTTCCTGGCCACCACCAGCCAGGAGCGGATGGAGCGGCTGACCACGTTCGCCGACCCGTTCAAGGACTTCCAGGGCGCGGGCTGGCAGGCCGCGCACGGCATCTTCGCGATGTCCAGCGGCGGGCTCTTCGGCAAGGGCATCGGCGCCAGCCAGCAGAAGTGGGGGGAGCTGCCCGCCGCGCACACCGACTTCATCTTCGCCGTCCTCGGTGAGGAGCTCGGGCTGGCCGGCACCCTGCTCGTGCTGGGGCTGTTCGTGACCATCGCGTACGCCGGCCTGCGCACGGCCCGCCGCACCCGTGACCCGTTCGTTCGGTGCATGGCCGCCGGCATCACCATCTGGCTGACCGCGCAGATGGTGGTCAACGTGGGCATGGTGCTGGCGCTGTTCCCGGTCATCGGCATCCCGCTGCCCCTGGTGTCCTACGGCGGGTCGGCGCTGCTGCCCTCGCTGGTGGCGATGGGCCTGCTGGTCTCGTTCGCGCGCTCCGAGCCCGGCGCGCAGGCCGCGCTCCGCGCGCGCAAGCGTCGCCGGACCCCGGCCGGGGTCACCGCGGGCGGCGTGTCACGCAGGCCCCGATGAGGGTGCTCCTGGCCGGTGGCGGCACCGCCGGCCACACCTCGCCGCTGCTGGCCACGGCCGACGCCCTGCGCCGGCTCGACGAGTCCGTCGAGGTCACCGCGCTCGGCACGCCGCGCGGCCTGGAGGTCCGTGTCGTGCCGGCAGCGGGCTACCCGCTCGAGCTGGTGCCGCCGGTGCCGCTCCCGCGCCGGGTCTCCGGCGACCTGCTCCGGGTGCCCGGCCGCCTGACCGGCGCGGTCCGGGCCGCTCTGGCCGTCGTGGACCGGGTGCGCCCCGACGTCGTGGCCGGGTTCGGCGGCTACGTGTGCGTGCCGGCCTACCTCGCCGCGCGCCGCCGGCGGCTGCCCGTGGTGGTGCACGAGGGCAACGCCCTGCCCGGCCTGGCCAACCGCCTCGGCGCCCGCATCGCCGCCCGGGTGGCCACCAGCTTCCCGGACACCCGGCTGCCGCGCGCGGAGTACGTCGGGCTGCCGCTGCGGCAGATGATCGCCACGCTGGACCGCCCCGCGCGCCGGGCCGAGGGCCGCGCCGCCTTCGGGCTCGACGCCGACCGCCCCACCCTGCTGGTCACGGGCGGGTCCCAGGGCGCGCTGCGGGTCAACGCCGCGGTGACCGGTGCCCGCTCGGCGCTGGCGGCGGCCGGGGTCCAGGTGCTGCACGTCGTCGGGCCGCAGAACGCCCCCCCGGCCGGCGAGGTCCCGCAGGGACCCCCGCCGTACGTCGTGGTGCCGTACGTCGACCGGATGGACCTCGCCTACGCCGCCGCGGACCTCGTCGTCTGCCGCGCCGGGGCCGGCTCGGTCACCGAGGCCGCGGCCACCGGCCTGCCGGCGGTGTTCGTGCCGCTGCCTATCGGCAACGGCGAGCAGGCCCGCAACGCCGAGCCGGTGGTCGGCGCCGGGGGCGCGCTCATGGTCGCCGACGCCGCGTTCACCGCCGAGTGGGTGGCCGCGACCGTGCCCGCCCTGGTGCGGGACCAGGCGCGGCTCGCGGCCATGTCCGCGGCCGCATCCGGGCTGGTCCGCCGCGACGCCGACGAGCGACTGGCGCGCATGGTGCTGGAGGCGGCGCAGGGCAAGGGTGGGCGATGATCGTCCCCGTCCCCGAGCGCCTGCTGCCAGCCGACCGGCTCGGCCGGGTCCACTTCGTCGGCCTCGGCGGCGCCGGCCTCTCCGGCATCGCCCGGATCATGCTCGCCCGCGGCATCGCCGTGAGCGGGAGCGACGCCCGTCCGTCGGAGGTCACCGACGCGCTGCGCGACCTCGGCGCCCGCGTGGACGTCGGGCATGCCGCGGCGCACGTGCACGGCGCGGACACGGTCGTCGTCTCCACCGCCGTACGCGACGACAACCCCGAGGTCACCGAGGCCCGGCGCCTGGGCCTGCGGCTGCTGCCCCGCTCCGCGGCGTTGGAGTCGGTGATGCAGGGCCGGCGGGTCGTCGCGGTCGCGGGCACCCACGGCAAGACCACCACCACCTCGCTGCTGACCGTGGCCCTGCAGCACTGCGGCGCCGACCCGTCCTTCGCGATCGGCGGCGAGCTGACCGCGTCGGGGGTCAACGCCCACGACGGCTCCGGCGACCTGTTCGTCGCCGAGGCCGACGAGTCCGACGGGGCGTTCCTGGTCTACTCCCCGGCGGTGGCGCTGGTCACCAACGTCGAGGCCGACCACCTGGACAGCTGGGGCACCGAGGCGGCGTACCGCTCCGCCTTCCGGCGCTTCCTGGACCGGATCCTGCCCGAGGGGCGGCTGGTCTCCTGCGTCGACGACCCCGGCGCCGCCGACCTCGCCGACGAGGCGGAGCGGCGGGGGATCGCCGTGCTGCGGGTCGGCGAGTCCCCCGCGGCGGACCTCCGCGCGGTGGACCTGGCCTTCGCCGGCACCACCTCGTCGTTCACCGTCGTCGAGGCCGGGGAGCCGTTGGGACCGGTGAGGTTGCAGATCCCCGGCCGCCACTACGTGCTCGACGCGCTGGCCGCCCTCGGCGCCGGCCTGGTCCTGGGCTTCGAGGTCGACGAGCTGCGGGCCGGACTCGAGGCGTTCACCGGCACCCGCCGCCGGATGGAGCCGAAGGGGACCGCCGGGGGAGTGCGCGTCTACGACAGCTACGCCCACCACCCGGGCGAGATCGCCGGGGACCTCCAGGCGGCCCGGGCGCTCGCGGGGGACGGCCGCGTGGTGGTGGCCTTCCAGCCGCACCTGGTTTCGCGCACGAGGCTGTTCGGCCGGGCCATGGGCGAGGCGCTGGGCGCTGCCGACGAGGTGGTGGTGCTGGACGTCTACCTCGCCCGCGAGGACCCCGAGCCCGGCATCACCGGCGCCCTCGTCGCCGACGCGGTGCCCCTGCCCGCCTCGAGGGTGGCGTTCGTGCCGTCGTGGCCCGACGCGCCCGCCGCGGTGGCGGAGCGGGCCCGGCCCGGCGACGTCGTGCTCACCCTGGGCGCCGGCGACGTGACCCTGGTCGGGCCGCAGGTCCTCGCGCTCTTGGACGAACGGGCCGCGACCGACACCGAGGGGGACCAGTGAGCCAGCGACCGCCCGGCCACCGGGAGACCGGCCACCAGGAGACCGGCCCGGCGACCGGCCTGGGCCCCCATGCTGGTAGCGACGCCGCCGCCCCCGACGAGCGAGCCCTCGCGGCCGCCCGGCGGCGGTTCGCCCGGCGTCAGGTGGCCCGCCGGTGGCTGGTCTGGCGCCGGATCCTGGCCGTGCTCGTGGCCCTGGCCGCGGTCGTGGGTGGGGTGTGGCTGGTCTTCTTCTCATCGGCGCTCGCGGTGCACGGGGTCACGGTGGGCGGCACCTCGGTGCTCACGAACCGTGAGGTCCGGGCGGCCGCCGCCGTGCCGCTCGACGTCCCTCTCGCCACCACGGACCTGTCCGCCATCGAGCGGCGGGTCGAACGGCTCCGGCCGGTCGCCTCGGCCACCGTCACCCGGGCCTGGCCCGACCGGGTGCACATCGACGTCGCCGAGCGCCAGGCGGTGGCGGTGCTCGAGCGTGACGACCGGGTCGCGGGGCTCGACGCCGAGGGCGTGCTCTTCCGTGAGTACCCCCGGGCCCCCGCGGGGCTCCCGGTGGTGCACGCCGGCGACGACGTGGACGCCGACGCGCTGGCCGAGGCCGCTGCCGTCGTCGCCTCCCTTCCACCCTCGCTGGCCCACCAGGTGCGGTCGGTCGACGTCACCACGGTCGACAGCATCGTGCTCGCCCTGCGTGACGACGCGACGGTGCGGTGGGGCAGTGCCGAGGGCTCCGCCACGAAGGCCGAGGTGCTCGCCGCCCTGCTCGCCCAGCACGCCACGGCGTACGACGTCAGCGCCCCCGGCCGCCCCACCTACGTCCCCCGCTAA
>JBIOYO010000012.1:0-2581 GCA_044870175.1 Nocardioidaceae bacterium
CCTCGGTCTCGAACCACACCAGGACTTCCCGGACGTGGCCGAGCACCTTGGCTCGTGGCAAGGCGACTGCGCCATCACGTTCGGCCGGGATGGTGCTCCGTTCTACGTGGCCGGGCCCTACGACGACTCTCGCTTCGTCATCGACACCTTGACCGAGACCGTCGGCGCAGACGGCTTCACCTTCATCGCGCCCGTCGCACTGCGCTGAGCAGCTTGCGACACTGAGCTCACCCGAGGTCCGCACGACCATCGGCCGCGGGCGGCTCGTCAGCTGCCGGTCCGAGCAGCATCCTCAGCGGCTTCCGGCGCCTTCCAGGTGAGCTGGACCCGGATGGACGCCGCACCGGTTGCCCCGACGAGCACCGCTGAGCTGTTGGCGGTGAACTCCAGCCCGAACTCGACCGACACCGAGTCGGGACTGCGCGGGACCGCGCGCAGCTCGGCCAGCACTCCCTCGGAGACCGTGCGGATCGGCCTGAGCGCGGCCTCGAAGGTCCGCTGGGCCCGCTCGACCACTGCGGAGTCGCCCAACCCCCGGGTCACGAGCTCACCGGGTCCGGTGCCGGGCACCCTGACGAGCAGGGGGCCGTCCTGGGTCTCGAACTCGACGATGCTCATCACGACTCCTCTCCGATCGGACCGGTGAGCGGCCCGAGAGGCGCCGACGAGGTTGCCGGCGCTCCCTTGTCAGTATTGGCGACTTCCCGCGCCGGTGGGACACTGACCGGGGTGGACGGCGGTCCCGCCGCACGTCCGCGTTCGGGGGGGACATGGACCAGCGGATCGACCTCGAGCTCGACTTGGCCTCCGACGGTCAGGGCGGCTACCGAGTGACCGTGCGGTCGGCCGCCGGTGAGGAGTCTGGCCGGCTGCGCCTGGACCCCTGGCCACTGCTGAGGCAGCGCCCACAGCTGCAGTCGACCATTCTCGCCTCAGCGGTGGCCTCCCGGGCGGCGATGAGCGAGGTGGAAGGACCGGTCCGCGATGTCGGCGAGGCCCTCTTCCAGGCGTTGTTCGACGACCACGTCTACGCGGCGTACAAGGCGAGCCTGGCGGTGGCTGCCGAGCGCGAGACCCAGCTGCGCGTCGTGCTGCGGACCCGGCCGTCCGAGCTGGCGGCGCTGCCATGGGAGATGTTGTATGACCCGGAGGCAGGGGCGTACCTGTGCCAGCGCGAGCCGCTGGTGCGTCACGTCTCGGTGTCCAGCGTCACCCGCGCCCTCCGCGTGGCACCGCCGCTGCGCATCCTCGGCGTGGTCTCCGCCCCTCGTGACCGGGCGCGGCTCGATGTCGAGGGCGAGAAGCAGCGGCTGAGGACCGCGCTGTCACCGCTGGGCTCGCGGGTGTCGCTGCGCTGGGTCGAGGGCGGTCGGTGGGCCGACGTCCAGCGGGAGCTGGTCGCCGGGTCGTGGCACGTGCTGCACTTCGTGGGGCACGGCGGCTTCAACACCGATCACCGGGAGGGGGTGCTGGTCCTCGAGGACGACCAGGGCAACAGCGACCTCGTGGGGGCCGAGCGGTTCAGTGACCTGCTCAACCTGCAGGTGCCGCCCCTGCAGCTGGTGCTGCTCAACTCGTGCGCCGGCGGCCAGTCCGCTGCCGAGGACGTCTTCTCCAGTACCGCGGCGACGCTGATCAGGACCGGCGTGTCCGCCGTGGTGGCGATGCAGTTCGCCGTGAGCGACCCCGCAGCCAAGGCGTTCGCCGCCGGCTTCTACCAGGCGATCGCCCACAACCACTCCATTGCCGAGGCGGTGCGGATCGGCCGTATCGGCATCCGCGGGACGGGCGAGGAGACCCTGGAGTGGATCACGCCAGTGCTCTACCTGCGCGGTGACGACGCGGCCCTGTTCGACGTGCTGCCCGGCCGCCCCGAGGAGCGCGAGGACGGGTCGACCCTGACGCCGCAGGCGGCCGCGGAGGAGGCCGCGGTTCAGGCTCTCTACCAGCAAGCCATGTCACGGTTCCGTGCGCAGCGCTTCGGCGAGGCGCTCCCGCTCTTCGACAGCCTGCTCAGTCTCCGGTCCGACTACCGTGACGCCGTCACCCGGCGCGAGCGCGCCGCCCACGAGGTGCGAACGGCCGAGGCGTACGACAACGCGACGGCCGCCGAACAGCGCGGCGACTGGTCGGCGGCCGCCGAGGGGTACGCCGCAGTCCTCGCCCTGGACCCGCAGCGTCCCGGCGTGCAGGAGCAGCTGGACCGGTCGTTGCGCGGGCAGCAGGTGGCCTCCCTTCAGGCAGAGCTGCGGGAGCATGTGGCGGCCGAGGACTGGCCGGCCGCGGTGTCGGTCGCCGACGAGCTGCAGCGACTGTCACCCGACGACGGCGATCCCGACGGACTGGCCACCACGGCGCGTACGCAGCTGAACCAGGAGCCGCAGGCGGAGCGGGAGCGGCAGGCCGAGCGCGAGCGACACGAGCAACAGCCACCCCCACCGCCACCGCCACCGCCGCCGGTGCTCAAGTACGTTCTCGGCGTGGCAGCTGTCGTGCTGCTCGTCGGTGGTGTCGTCTGGGCGTGGCCGGACGGGAAGGGAGACCCCGGATCCACGAACAGCTCCCCCTCAGCGACCGCCTC
>JBIOYO010000013.1:0-2255 GCA_044870175.1 Nocardioidaceae bacterium
GTGCCGGCGAGGCTGTCGGCGTCCTCTGCGGTGATGTCCTCCTCGTCGAGGTTGGCGTCCTTCACCACCTCCAGGTCGTCGTCGATGAGGCCGTAGTCCTGCAGCTGGGAGATGCCGATCTTGTCGACGACGCCGTCGCTGACGCAGCCGGCCTGCTCGTCGTTGATCTCGAGCCCGGCCGTGTCCTGGCTCTCCTCGAGGAAGTAGGCCTTCAGGTTGGCGGCCGCCTTCTTCTCGTCCGCGTTGTCGCTCCCGCCGCCACCGTCGTCGTCGCCGCCACAGCCGGCGAGCGCGAAGCACAGGGCGGCGGTCGTGACCGCCAGCAGCTTCTTCATGTCAGGGTTCCCCTCGTCAGGTCCGCGCGGACCTCGGCAGCATAGCCGGGGCGTGACCGGCCTCGACGCGCTCGGCGGCCGGGACCGGCCCCGGGGCGGTGCCGTCGCCGAACGGTCTGCCGCCCAGGCCCTCCCGGCCGTGCGGCGTGAGCCAGCCGCGCAGGTCGGGCCCCTGAGGCACGATGCCGGTCGGGTTGATGTCGCGGTGGACGAGGTAGTAGTGCCGCTTGATGTGGGTGAAGTCGACCGTGTCGCCGAACCCCGGGGTCTGGTAGAGGTCGCGGGCGTAGGCCCACAGCACCGGCATCTCGCTGAGCTTTTGTCTGTTGCACTTGAAATGCCCATGGTAGGCCGCGTCGAAGCGCACCAGTGTCGTGAACAGCCGCACGTCGGCCTCGGTGACCGAGTCGCCGACGAGGTACCGCTGGGCGGAGAGCCGCTCCGAGAGCCAGTCGAGCGCAGCGAAGAGCCGCTGGTACGCCGCGTCGTACGCGCGCTGCGACCCGGCGAAGCCGCACCGGTAGACGCCGTTGTTGACCTCGGTGTAGACCCGCTCCATCACCGCGTCCATCTCGTCGCGCAGCGGCTCGGGGTAGAGGTCCGGGGCGCCGTCGCGGTGCAGCTCGGTCCACTGGGTGGACAGGTCGAGGGTGAGCTGGCCGAAGTCGTTGGTCACCACCTGCCCGGTGGGCACGTCGACCACGGTCGGGACGGTGATCCCCTTGCCGTAGCCGGGGAACCGCGCGAGGTAGGCCTCCTCGAGCCGCTTGTAGCCGAGCACGGGGTCGACCGCGCCCGGGTCGAGGTCGAAGGTCCAGCTGTGCTCGTCGTGGGTGGGGCCGCAGATCCCCATGCCGAGCACGCTCTCCAGGCCGAGGAGGCGGCGGACGACGACCGCGCGGCTGGCCCACGGGCAGGCACGCGAGACCACGAGCCGGTAGCGGCCCGGCTCGACCGGCCACCCGTCGCGCCCGTCGGTGGTGATCCGGTCGGTGATGTAGTCGGTGTCCCTCTCGTAGTCCGAGCCCTTGGTGACGTAGCCGCCCGAGGTGCCCATGTGATCGTCGTACCCAGGCTCGCCACGACGTACCCGCGGCGGGACGATGGGACGGTGCCGAACCACGAGCCGAACGATCCCGCCGGTGCGCCGGTCCGCTACGACGTCACCGACCGCGTGGCGACCCTCACGCTGGACTCGCCGCCCAACCGCAACGCCCTGAGCCGACGGCTGGTCAGCGGCCTGAGCGCGGCGCTGGACCGGGCGTACGACGACCCCGCCGTCGCGGTGCTGGTCCTCCGGGCGGCCGGACCCGTGTTCTGCGCGGGCGCCGACCTCGCCGAGGCCGTCGCCGACGGGATGGAGGCCACCTCCCGGGCCCTGGTCGCCCTGCAGCGGCAGGTCGTGGCCGGGCCCAAGCCGGTCGTGGCCTGCGTGCACGGGCCGGTCCGGGCCGGCGGCATCGGCCTGGTCGCGGCCTGCGACGTCGCGGTGACGGCCACGGAGGCGACCTTCGCGCTGACCGAGGTCCGGCTCGGGCTGGCGCCGGCGGTGATCTCGCTGACGGTGCTGCCGCGGATGACCAGCCGGGCGGCGACGCTGGCGTTCCTGGGCGGGGAGGTGTTCGACGGGGAGGCGGCCGAGCGGGCGGGCCTGGTCACCCGCGCTGTGCCAGCCGAGTCGCTGGACCAGGCCGTGGGGGAGGTCTGCGCCGCCCTGGCCAAGGGGCGGCCGCAGGGGCTGCGGGAGACCAAGCGGCTGCTCGCCGCCCCGCTCCTGGCTCGCATCGACACCTACGGGGAGGAGATGGCGGCGCTGTCGGCGCGGTTGTTCGGCTCACCGGACGCCCGCGAGGCAATGCAGGCGTTCCTGAGCCGGGGGTCCTGAGCCCGGCAGGCCTTGAGTAGAGTGGTCGGTTCGGT
>JBIOYO010000014.1:0-2595 GCA_044870175.1 Nocardioidaceae bacterium
ATCTCCAGCAGGTCGAAGCGCGAGACGTGGCTGAAGTCGCGCAGGTGCTCAAGGCGGGGGTCGGTGGACGGCACGCACAGCACCTTGTCGTCGCCGCCGGCCTCGTCCTTCATGCGGAACATCCCGATCGCGCGGCACCGGATCAGGCAGCCGGGGAAGGTCGGCGACTGCAGGATCACCATCGCGTCCAACGGGTCGCCGTCGAGGCCGAGGGTGTTCTCGATGTAGCCGTAGTCGGCTGGGTACTGGGTCGAGGTGAACAGCGTCCGGTCCAACCGGATCCGCCCGGACTCCTTGTCGACCTCGTACTTGTTCCGCTGACCCTTCGGGATCTCCACCAGGACGTCGAACTCCACTGCACGCTCCGCTCTTCGTAGGCTCTGCGTAGGCGACGACGACTAGTCTCCCGCACAACCAGCGGCTGTGGGTGACCGGAGGGGGGTGGACGTGGCCGGAGGCGAGCTGCGCGGCACCGCCCCGCCCGTGCGGCAGGTCCGTCGCGTGGGCCGCAGGCTCCGGCGTACGACGACGGCGCTGGTGCTGCTCGTCCTCGCGGCCGCGGGCGTCGCGATCCCCACCGACCTCGGCGAGCGGCTCGGCGTCGCCGCCGCTCCGCCCGCTCCGGACCCGGTCACCGAACCGGCCGCCGTGCCGCCCCCGGCCGGGCTGACCCTGCCGGTGCCGCCGGCCGCCCGGCCGGTCGCCGTGCCGAGCGGCGCCGAGCCCCCCGCCGCCGAGGCCGTCCGGCGGAGCGTGCAGGGGCTGGTCACCGCCCGCCGGCTCGGCCGCCGGGTCGCCGTCGAGGTCGCCGGGGTCGGGGGCGCCCCGGTCTACCGGTACGGCGTCCCGGTGGTCACCCCCGCCTCGACCATGAAGCTGCTGACCGCGCAGGCGGCGCTGCACGCGCTCGGGCCGGACCACCGGTTCGCCACCACTGTCATGGCGCGGGGCGGCCGGCTCACCCTCGTCGGCGGTGGCGACCCGCTCCTGGCCCGCGCGCCCGCACCCGAGGGTTTCGCCGACTACCCCGCGCGTGCCGACCTGCGCACGCTGGCCCGGGCGACCGCGCGGCAGCTAGGCCAACAGGGCCGGGCCCCGGTGCGCCTGGCGTACGACGCCTCGCTGTTCACCGGACCTGCGGTGAGCCCGGACTGGGAGCCCGGCTACGTCCCCGACGACGTGGTCAGCCCGATCTCGGCGCTGTGGGTCGACGAGGGCCGCGACGTGACCGGCCTGGCCGACCGGTCGGCGGACCCGGCCTCCGCGGCGGCCGCGGCGTTCGCGGCCGCCCTGCGCGGGCAGGGGGTCGCCGTCCGCGGACCGGTCCGGCCCGGCACCGCCGGACCGGCCGCGGTCGAGGTCGCACGGGTCGAGTCCGCCCCCGTCGCGCAGGTCGTGCAGCACGTGCTGGAGATCAGCGACAACGAGGGCGCCGAGGTGCTGGCCCGGCACGTCGCGCTGGCCCAGGCCCGGCCGGCGTCGTTCAGCGGCGCCTCGCGCGCGGTGGCCGACGTGCTCACGTCGCTCGGCGTGGACCTCGGCGGAGCGGTCATCCTCGACGGCAGCGGGCTCTCCCGGGACAACCGGCTGCCGGTCACCACCCTGCTCGACGTCCTGGCAGTGGGCGCCTCGGCCCGGCACCCGGACGTCCGCGCGACCGTGGCCGGGCTGCCGGTCGCCGGGTTCACCGGGTCGTTGGCCTACCGGTTCGAGACCGGGGCACCGGCCGGGCCGGGGTCCGTGCGCGCCAAGACCGGCACCCTGACCGGCGTGCACGGCCTCGCCGGCGTGGTCACCTCGCGCGATGGTGTGGTCATGCGGTTCGTCGCGATCGCCGACCGGGTCCGCGAACCCCAGACCCTGTTCACCCGCGACCGCCTGGACCAGATCGCCTCCGCCCTGGCCGCCTGCACCTGCGCCACCGAGCGAAGCGAGGTGGGTTGAGCCGGTCTCGCGCAGACCGCTCGACCGGCTCAACCACCGTGGATGGCTCAACCATCGGTGGGCGACCCTTGGCCTCTCTGCGTACCCTCGACCCCATGACTGGGCGCCCGATGGTCGACTGGGACCTCGCCGTGTCGACCGCCACCCGGATCGCCGGCCCGGGCCCGGAGGTGTCGCGCGAGGAGGCCGCCGAGGTCGTCGGTGAGCTGCGCGACGGCGCGGCCCGGTCGACGCCGCTGGTCCGCGAGTACACCGGCCTCGCGGCCGAGGAGGGCTCGGCCCCGGTGCTCGTCGTCGACCGGCGCGGCTGGGTGCAGGCCAACGCCGACGGCTTCGCGCACATCCTCGGGCCCCTGCTGGAGCGCATGGAGGAGCGCCGCAAGGACGGCGCCGCGTCGTCGTCGTTCGGCGACTCGATCGGCGCCCGGGTGACCGGGCTGGAGCTGGGCGCCGTGCTCGGCTTCCTCGGCGGCAAGGTGCTGGGCCAGTTCGACCCCTTCTACGCCCCCGCCGGGTCGGCCGACGTCGGGCGGCTGCTGCTCGTCGCGCCCAACATCGTGCACGCCGAGCGTGAGCTGGACGCCGTACCCGCGGACTTCCGGCTCTGGGTGTGCCTGCACGAGGAGACGCACCGGGTGCAGTTCACCGCGG
>JBIOYO010000015.1:0-4013 GCA_044870175.1 Nocardioidaceae bacterium
CGGCGGTCCGGCTCGCGGTCCGCAGGGTGCTCGCGGCCGGCGTTCCCGGCGACGCGCCGGTCCTGGTCGCCTGCTCCGGGGGCGCCGACTCCCTGGCCCTGCTGTCGGCCGCCGTGTTCGAGCGGCGCCCGTGCCCCGGGCCCGTGGTCGGCGTCACCGTCGACCACGGTCTCCAGGCCGGGTCCGCCGAGCGCGCGGATCTGCTGCTCACCCAGATGGCGCGGCTCGGGGCGACGCGCACCGAGTCGGTGCGGGTGAGTGTACGGGTCGAGGGCCAGGGGCTGGAGGCGGCCGCGCGGCATGCCCGGTACGCCGCCCTGGACGACCTGGCCGCGGCCCACGGTGCCGCCGCCGTCCTGCTCGGCCACACCCGCGACGACCAGGCCGAGACCGTGCTGATGGGGCTGGCCCGAGGGTCCGGGAGCCGGTCCCTGGCGGGGATGCCGCCGGCCTCGGGGGTCTACCGGCGGCCGCTCCTGGACGTCACCCGCGCGCAGACCGAGGCCGCCTGCCGCGCGGAGGGGGTGGAGCTCTGGTCCGACCCGCACAACGAGGACCCGCGGTTCACCCGCGCGCGGGTGCGGCACCGCGTCCTCCCCGTGCTGGAGGCCGAGCTCGGTCCGGGCGTCGCCGCCAGCCTGGCCCGGACGGCCGCCCTGCTCGCCGAGGACGCCGACGCCCTGGAGGCCTGGGCCGCGCGGGCGCTGGACCAGGTCTCGGGCCCTGGCGGCCTCCGCGCGGCCGACCTCGCCGCGCTCCCGGCGGCGGTGCGGCACCGGGTCCTCCGGACGGCGGCCCTGCAGGCCGGGGCGCCGGCGTCTGAGCTGTTCCGGGTGCACGTCCTCGCCGTCGCCGACCTCCTGCACGGGGCCGGAGGGAGGCAGGCGCAGCTGCCCGGCCACGTCACGGCCTACCGGGACCAGTCCACCCTGAGGTTCCGGCGCACCGCTGTGCCAGGCTGACGCACATGGACGTCGCCCACGTCGAGAAGGACCTGGTGCAGGTGCTCTTCACCGAGCAGGAGATCTGCGACCGCCTGGCTCAGCTGGCCGCCGCGGTGGAGCGCGACTACGTGGGCAAGGACCTGCTGCTGGTGGGCGTGCTCAAGGGCGCGGTCATGGTGATGGCCGACCTGGCCCGGCAGTTCGAGCGGCACGTCGAGATGGACTGGATGGCGGTGTCGTCGTACGGCTCGGGGACGAAGTCGTCGGGCGTCGTGCGCATCATGAAGGACCTGGACACAGACATCAACGGCCGTGACGTGCTGATCGTCGAGGACATCATCGACACCGGGCTGACCCTCTCCTGGCTGGTCGCGAACCTGCGGTCCCGCGGCCCTGCGTCGGTCGAGATCTGCACCCTCCTGCGCAAGCCCGACGCCCTGCAGATGACCGTCGAGGTGCGGTACGTCGGGTTCGACATCGCCAACGAGTTCGTGGTCGGCTACGGCCTCGACTACGCCGAGCGCTACCGCAACCTGCGCGCCATCGGGACGCTGGCCCCGCACGTCTACTCCTGAGCTCCCCGCGGGGCTCTGCTGCTTCCCACGACGCGTCCGCTGTGGGAAGCGGCAATGCGGTCGCCTACCATGGGAGTCCGCCCCCGGCCGGCCCGCGCACCGGAACCGGGCACTTCGGGGCGGCCCTCGTCGTTGCTCAGGTGACGGACGACTCGGGCGAGCCTCGGGGCGACCCTGCCTTGCCGTGTACCGTCGGTATGACCCAGTTGTGACCGAGCTTGCTGGTGGAGTGGTAGGAGGACGGGGGCGCGACCCTCGACAGACGTGGTGAAGCGAATCGTGCGCGGTCCTTGGCTGTGGATCGTCGTGGCCGTGGTGGGCGTGCTCATCGCGTTGCAGTACCTCTCGCCCAACGGCGGGTACGACGAGGTGGCCACCTCGCGGATGCAGAAGTACATCGCCGACGGCGAGGTCAAGGAGATCACCTTCGTCGACGGCGACCAGGAGATCCGGGCCACTCTCGACGACGGCAAGAAGGTCGTGTCGGCCTACATCCAGGGCCAGCAGGAGACCATCCTCGCCGCGGTCGACGAGCAGGTCGACAAGGGCACCATCGAGAAGGCCAACTCCGAGAACCCACAGCCCAGCCTGCTCGGCCAGATCCTCGCGACGTTCCTGCCGTTCGTGCTGATCATCTTGCTGTTCTTGTTCCTGATGAACCAGGTGCAGGGCGGCGGCGGCCGGGTCATGCAGTTCGCCAAGTCCAAGGCCAAGCTGATCAGCAAGGACATGCCTAAGACGACGTTCTCCGACGTGGCGGGCTGCGAGGAGGCCATCGAGGAGCTCGGGGAGATCAAGGAGTTCCTGCAGGAGCCGGCGAAGTTCCAGGCCGTCGGCGCCAAGATCCCCAAGGGCGTGCTGCTCTACGGCCCGCCGGGCACCGGCAAGACGCTGCTAGCCCGGGCCGTCGCCGGCGAGGCGGGCGTGCCGTTCTACTCGATCTCCGGATCGGACTTCGTGGAGATGTTCGTCGGGGTGGGGGCCTCGGTCACCGGCGACACGCCCGTGCTGGTCCGCGACGACGAGGGCACGCGTCTGGTGCCGATCGGCGAGTACGTCGACGCGGCCTACCCGGTCGGCGCGAGCGACTACCCGATTCGGGTCGAGGGAGTGCAGACGCTCGGGTACGCCAAGCGCGAGTCCGGCTTCCGCGGGCGGATCGACGGCTTCGGCGGCAGCCGGTGGAGCAGCGTCGGTGCGGTCTACCGGCACCGGGTCGAGGAGATCTACGAGGTTCACTACCTCGGCGGCCTCCTGCGCACCACCGGCGACCACAGCGTCTTCGTGCGTGGCCACGGCGGCATCAAGGCCACGCCGACCCGCGACCTGGAGGTCGGTGACGTGCTCGTCGACCTGCCGTTCAAGACCCGCGCCGGGTTCGTCCCAGGCGTCGGCACCCAGCACCACATGCGCGCGCACACGTTCCCCGACCAGCTCGCCGCGCGGCTGCCCTTGCGCGACCTCGCCGCCGATGGCGAGCACGCCGACCGGCTGGGCCTCGTCAAGGCGCTCGCCGGAACGATGCCACAGCACCGGGTCGCCGCTGCGGCCGGCGTCTCGCAGATGACGGTCAGCAACTGGACCAGGGACGTCCATCAGCCTCGGGCGATCAGCGACCGCTACCGGCGCACCGAGGTGCCGGACGACGTGGCGGTCACCCCCGAGCTGATGAAGCTGTTCGGCTACTACACCGCTGAGGGGCGCGCGAACGGCGATGTGGAGTTCTGCTTCGGAAGCCACGAGCTGGACCTGCTCGCCGACTGCACGGACCTCATGGATCGCACGTTCGGCCTCCGCGCGAAGGTGGTCCCGACCGAGGACAGCTCGACGCGGCTGGTCTACCACAGCGCCGTCCTGGGCCGGTTCTTCGAGCGGCACTGCGGCAACGGCAGCAGGAACAAGCGCGTCCCTGAGCTGCTGTGGACCGCGCCGTTCGCCTACTTCCGGGCGTACCTGGAGGGCTACGCGCTCGGCGACGGCTACCAGGCCGCCACCGGGAGGTTGCAGCTCACGTCGGTCAGCCGGCGCCTCATCAGGGAGCTGGCCTGGCTGTGCTCGATGCACGGCATCAAGGCGGGCGTGGGGCATGGGCGCCAACAGGGCGGCCGCACCATCAGGCGGAAGCCGCTGCCGGGGGGCGAGTACTGGCGGCTCGTCATCGGCGCCACCAGCAACCCGCTGTACGACGGTGCTGGCACCCACCAGCACAAGCGGCCGGTCATCACCCGGATCGAGCGGAAGCCGTACGACGGCTACGTCTACGACTTCTGCGGCTGCGACAACGAGGCGTTCTTCGGCGGCGACAAGCCGGTGCTGCTGCACAACTCCCGGGTGCGCGACCTCTTCGAGCAGGCCAAGGAGAACGCTCCCGCCATCGTCTTCATCGACGAGATCGACGCCGTCGGCCGGCACCGCGGCGCAGGCATGGGCGGCGGGCACGACGAGCGCGAGCAGACGCTGAACCAGCTGCTGGTGGAGATGGACGGCTTCGACG
>JBIOYO010000016.1:0-8275 GCA_044870175.1 Nocardioidaceae bacterium
GCTGCCTGACGTGCCATCAGTGTCCGTGGCAGCTGCTGGTCGTCGGTGAGGCCGAACCTCGCCGAGGTGAACGGCACGGCGAGGACGGCCAGCAACCCCACGGCCAGGGCGCCCATCAGGACCGGACGGCCCATGACGACGGTGGCCAGGCGGTGGAGCAGGCCGCTGCCCGGGTCAGGCTCGGCGCGGTGGCGGCCGCCGCGCCGCGCGCGCCGGGCCAGGGACCGCAGGTCGAGGCGGTCGATGCCGGGGCCCAGGACCACGAGCAGCCCCGGCAGGGCGACGACGGCGGTCAGCCCCGCCAGCATCGCGACGGCCATGCCGGCGACCGCCAGCGAACGCAGGAACGGCACGGGGAACACGAGCAGGCCGGCCATGGCGAGCGCGACGGTGACCGCGGAGAACGAGACGGTCCGTCCCGCCCTGCGCACCGTGACCAGGACGGCATCGCCGACCGTGGCGCCGGCAGCCAGCTCCTCGCGGTAGCGGGCGAGCATGAACAGGCTGAAGTCGACCGCGAGCGCGAAGCCGAGCGCCGTGGTGATGTTCTGGCTGAACACCGACATGGTCGTGAACGACGTGAACGCCCGGAGCATCGCGAAGGTTGCCGCGACGGCGACCACGCCGATGACCACCGGCAGAGCGGCTGCGACCAACGACCCGAAGGCGAGCACCAGGATCAGCAGCGTCAGCGGCGCGCCGACCAGCTCAGCTCGGGTGAGGTCCGACGTGGTCTGGGTGGCCGCCTCGCGGTTCACCTCCGCGGACCCGGTGGCCCGGACGAGCAGGGGGCCAGGCACCCCGGTGACCGCCGGGACGATGCGGCCGGCCAGCCGCTCGGCGGCCGAGTCGTCGCCGCCGAGCCGGACCAGGACGAGGGCGGCCTGCCCGTCCCTCGCGCGGAGCTCCGGTGCGTGCGTGGTCCAGTACGACTCCGCCGACACCACCCCTGGCCACTCCCGGATGCGCTCGGTGAGGCGGCGCCCGGCTCGGGCACACGGCGCGCAGTCCACGGGACGCCCGCGGGTCTCGGCGAGCAGGACCAGGTTGGGCGACGCGCGACCGAACCGGTCGGTCAGCATCCGGTCGGCCTGCGCCGACTCGCTGGACGACGGCGTGTAGCCACCGGCGCTCAGCCGGCCGGACACGTCCCACCCGGCCGCGGTGGCGATGACGGTGAGCAGCGCGATCGCCACCAGCAGCCGCCATGGGTGGCGCACGGCCACCTGGGCGACAACGGTGAGCGGCGGCCGGCGAGACCGCTCTCGGGCGGCCACCGGGCCCGCCGGCCTCATGTCAGCGGACCGCCGTGAAGGCCAGGACGACGTTGTGCCCGCCGAAGGCGAACGAGTCCGACAGCACCGCCGAAGGCCAGGCCGGGCGCGGCTCCACGCCGATGACGTCGAGGTCGATGTCGGGGTCGGCGTGGTCCAGGTTCGCCGTCGGCGGCAGGATCCCCGAGGCGACCGCCTGGACACAGGCAACCGCCTCGATGGCACCCGCCGCGCCCAGCGCATGCCCGGTCAGCGACTTGGTGGACGACACGGCGACCTTGGCGAGCTGGTCGCCGAGGGCGAGCCTGAGCGCCGACGCCTCGGCCAGGTCGTTGAAGCGGGTCGCGGTCCCGTGCGCGTTGACGTAGGCGATGTCCTCCGGGGTCAGCCCGGCGGAGGCCATGGCCTTGCGCACCGCGCCGGCAGCAGCCTCGCCGGAAGGATCCGGCCTGGTCATATGGTAGGCGTCGCCCGTGCGGCCGTAGCCGGACAGCTCGGCGTACGGCCTGGCACCGCGTCCGACGGCGTGCTCGGCGGACTCGAGGACCAGCACCGCCGCGCCCTCCGCGAGGACGAAGCCGTCGCGGTCGGCACTGAACGGTCGGCTGGCTCGCGACGGTTCGTCGTTGCGGCGTGACAAGGCCCGCATGTGGGCGAAGCCCGCGAGCAGCGTGGGCGCCAGCGGCGCCTCGGTGCCTCCGGCCAGGACGAGGTCGGCCTCCCCGCACACGATCGCCTGGTGGGCGGCGACCAGGGCGTCGGCCCCGGCGGTGCAGGCGGTCACGGGCGCGGTGACCGGCCCGGAGAGGCCGAAGCGGATCGCGATCGAGGCGGCTCCAGCGCTCGGGACGGCCATGGGGACGAAACGGGGGCTGACCGTGCCGAGGCCCCGGTCGTGCGCCGAGCGGATCGTCGCCTCCCAGGTCGTCACGCCACCGGTGCCGGTGCCGACAACCACGCCGACCCGAGACCGGTCCAGGGCCATAAGGTCGAGCCCGGCATCCTCAATCGCGAGGGCGGCCGCCAGCGTGCCGAGCTGGACGAACCGGTCGCTGTTCGCAGCCTCGCTCGGACTCGGCGCCAGCTCCGGTGGCAGGTCGACCTCGCCGGCGATCCGCACGGGCAGGTCGCCGGCGTCGAACCGGGTGATGGCCCTGATCCCGCTCCGGCAGCCGAGCTGGGCCTCGTGGAACGCCGCCGCTCCGATCGCGATGGGGGTGACCGGACCCAGTCCGGTCACCCACACCCGCGGATCGCCCATCACACCTCCAGGCAGCTGTCGGCGAGGGCGACCACGTCCGACACGGTGCGGACGGCGACGATCTGGTCGTCCTCGATGGTCTCGCCGAACTCGGTCTCCAACGCGTTGACGAGCTCGAGGGCGCCGAGCGAGTCCAGCCCCAGGTCGTCTCGGAGGTCGGCGCCGGGGACGACCGCCTCAGGGTCGACGGCAAGCACGTCGACGAGCACCTCACGAACCTTCAGATACGCGCGCTGGGACATGGTCCGGCCTTTCGAGTGGGTTGCGGAGGTGGGTGGATCGACCGGGTCGCCCGGGCCGGGCGCGTCCCGAGGCCGCTGTGGACGGCGAGGTCACCGCACACCGCGTCGAAGGCGACGAGGAAGCGGTCGGCCTCTGCCGAGGTGAGCACGAGCGGGGGCTGCAGCCGCAGCACCCGGTTGCTGTTCGCGGTGACGAAGGTGAGGATGCGGTGGTCCCGGGCCAGCTTGCGCACGATGCTCAGGCAGAGCGCGTCACCCAGGGTGGACTCGACAGCCTTTCCGGCGGTGTGCAGCGCCTCCATCGACTCCTCCGGCAGCAGCTGGAGCAGCCGCGCAGCGTCGTGGGGCAGCCGGGCCAGCAGCTCCTCGGCCAGCGCGGTCAGGGCGCCTCCGAGGTCGGCGTCGAAGGCGACGGCGTTCATCAGCCCCCGCCCGCGCACCTCGGTGACGAGGCTGTGCTGGGCGGCGACCTGCCGGAGGCCCGACCGGAGCTGGTCGCCGACGGCCGCGGCGTGCCGGACGAGCGACCCGTCGGCGAGCACGTCGAGTGTCGCGAGGCCGGCGGCAGCGGCGAGGTTGCCGCCTCCGAACGTCGAGGTGTGCAGCGCGGCGCGGTGTGCGTCGCCGTACGCAGCGTCCCAGACCTCCGCGGTGGCCAAGGTCGCCCCGATCGGGACCAGTCCCCCGGACAGCGACTTTGCCAGGCACAGCACGTCGGGCTCGAGGCCCTCGCTGGCGAACAGACGGCCGGTGCGGCCCAGGCCGGTCTGGATCTCGTCGACGACGAACACGGCGCCGGCTCGCCGGCAGAGTCGCTGCGCGGCGGCGAGATAGCCCGGCGGCGGCTCGATGACGCCACCCTCTCCGAGGATCGGCTCGACGATGAACGCCGCGGCGCCGGGCAACGCCGCGGCCAACGCGTCGGTGTCGCCGAAGGGCACGGCGACCGAGTCAAGGAGCGGCTCGAACCGCTCGCGGTGGGAGACGCGTCCCGTCACCGAGAGCGCCCCGAGCGTCTTGCCATGGAAGCTGTTGTCGACGTGGACGAAGCGCGTCCGCCCGGTCGCGGCACGGGCGAGCTTGAGTGCGGCCTCCACGGCCTCGGCTCCGGAGCTGGACAAGAAGACGCGACTCATCTGCCCCGGCGCCAGGGCGCAGAGCCGCTCGCTGAGCTCGGCGTTGTGCGTGGGAAGCGAGACGTACTGGACGAAGGTCGGCAGCTGCGCCTTAAGGAACTCGCCGAGCCGCTGTGACACCGCCGGGTGGTTGTGGCCGAGGTTGAGGCAGCCGAAGCCGGCGACCATGTCGAGGTACTCCTCGCCGGCCTCGGTGACCAGCGTTGACCCGAAGCCGCGCGTGAAGACGCGGTCCAGGCCATGTGCCTCGTAGAGCTGCGCCAGCGGCGGGTTGACGAACCGGCGGAACCGCTGGGTCGTCGTCTCGGTGTCCGTGCGGGGGCTCGCCGGCCGGGCGTGGTGGCGACGCAGGACCAGCAGCTCGTCGTCCGCGACGGGGCGTCCCAGCCGGCTGAGCGGGCTCGGACGAAGTCCGAGGCGCGCGGCGTCGTCGCCGATCCGGCGTACGCCGTCGAGGTCCAGCTCCCGCCCGAGCGACAGCGCCTCGGCGCGGCCGTCGAGCGCCAGCACCAGGGTCTCCGCCAGGCAGCCGTTGATGCCGCGCGTGGGTGCGAGCCCGCCGCCCTGGACGGTCAGGCCCGCAGCGGTCATCAGGCCGCCGTCGACCACGACCACGTCGCGGCGGGCGACGGCGGACGCGGCGACATCGTGGGGCAGGGCCACGTCGACGACCACCGAACCCGGTCGGAGGCGCGCCGGGTCGATCACGTCCCCGACGGACGACGCGGCCACCAGGATGCGCGGGACGTCGGCGGGCCGCCCGAGGTCGGCGGAGAGGTCGGTGGAGAGGTCGGCGGAGAGGGTGACTCGGTGCCGGTCCGCCTCCGGCAGGTGGTGCAGCAGCGCGGCGCGGTGCTGGTTCGGCCGGTGCACCAGGTGCAGCGAGAACCCGTCGTGGAGCAGGAGCCGCGCGACCGCAAGGCTGATCGTCCCCGGGTAGCCGACCACGCAGACCCGCGTCGTCTCGGCGTCGACATCGAGCAGCGCGGCCACCTCGTGCACCGCCCGCCAGGCCGCGTAGGCGGTCAGCGAGTTGCCGCTGGTGACCGGGACGTCCGCGTGCCGCCCGGTCCACCGGCCGCGGTCGCCCACGATCGACGTGGCCCCGCCCAGGCCGACGAGCTCGGCACCGGAGGCGGCCAGTGCGGTCACCTCCGACAAGACCAGCTCGCGCGCGGCCTGCGGCCGGCCGAGGAGCTCCGCGGCCGTGTACGGGAGGTACCGGATCTCCCCGGTGCAGTGGTTGCCCGACGCGGACGTCACTCCCTCGAACGGCAGCCGCACCGACCTGGCGCCCGGTGCGGAGCTCGCGGTCATCTCGGCCACCACCGCCCCGGCGCGGACGGCGTTGCGCTGGCCGTGGCTGGTGGCGTGCGCCAGGAACCCGAACCTCATCGGACGGCCCTGAGGGCGAGCGTCGGCAACCGGTCCTGCTGCCAGCCCAGCGAGGACAGCAGGCTCAGCCCGTCTCCCTCGCTGTTGTGGCCGAGGATCACCGAGTAGACGTTGACCGACCCCGTGGCGCGCAGGTCAGCGCGGAGCTGGTCGGTGTCCACGTGGTCGATGCGGCGGTGTCGCACGACCAGGCTGCCGAAGGACCGGTGCGAGTCCGGCGGGACGAGGCTCAGCACGCTGGTCTGGCGGCTCGGCGGCGCGGCACGGTATCCCTCGAGGTAGGTGCGGATGATGGAGTGGCCGCCGTCGACCAGGCGGAAGATGCTCAGGTTCCCGCGCAGGGGCACCTTCTCCAGGGCGATCTGCTGCACCAGGGACGGGACGATGTCGGGGACCAGGGCAGCGCCTCCGTCTCCGACGAAGGCGAGGACGTTGCCGCGGCGGGTGAGAGCGACGGCTGGGATCGCCTGTACCGCGTCGCCCATCAGCGCCCGGCCGTACCATCCGGAGAACCCCGCCGAGGTGCGCGGGAGGTTGCGTACGGCCGACAGCCCTCCCCGCCCCACGTCGTAGACGCCGGTGTAGGCGTATCCCTCCGTCTCGATGAGGTCACGCAGGATCCCCGCGAGCCGGTCGAAGAAGTGGTTCGCGCTGATCGGCCGCGTCGGCAGCCCGGAGACGAGGTCGGGCGGCGTCTCGAGGGCCTGCTCGATGGCGGCGCGACGGTGTGCGAGCACCGCGGGCCGCACGTCCAGGCGGTCGCGGACCGCGCGCAGGAAGTCGCCGAGCTCGCCGCGGACCGGGTACCGCACGAAGGGCGCGAGGTGCGCCGGCTCGCGCGAGACCTGTCCCAGGCGCATCCGGCGCTCCAGGAGCCGCGGCGGGAACGGCGTGTTCACCTCGGCGATGCGGCTGGCGAGGAAGAACACGCACTGCTCGTCCCGGCCTCGCAGCACCCCGTCGCGGTGCAGGTACTCGTAGGCAGGAGCCGAGAACCCGTACATGCTGAGCGTCCCCAGGTACTCACGGACGCGTTCGCCGCCTCGGTGGGACGGCACGGTGCCCGGCCGTGCAAGCGTGTCGACCAGTGCGACCCCCGCGTCGCGGGCGAGCTCGAGCACCTGGTCGGTCTCGCCCGGTGCGAGCGCGCCGCACTGCCAGAGCAGGCGCACCGGCTCGGTGTTCACCAGGTCGACGACCTCCTGGAGAGGTCCGTCGACGAGGGTCGCCCGGGGCGCTGGCACGAGTGGGCGGCGGAGCGGGCCGAGCGCTCCGCTGTACTCGAGCACGGCCGGGGTGGCGATCAGGACGACGGGTCCCCTGCCCTCCCGGAACAGCGCGAACCCGCGCTCGAGGTCGGCGGGCAGGCGGTCGACGTCCGACAGGTAGACGCTCGGGATGCCCTTGCTGTGCAGGACGGCTCGGGCGTCCTCCCCGGCATGCACGGTGCCCTGGAACGGGAACCAGCGCCCCGGGGGGGCCTCACCGCACAGGATGAAGCCCCGTGCTCCGGCCTCGCGAAGGTTCGCCAGGGTGCCCCGGAACTCGTCGACCATGCCGCTGGTCACCACGATCAGGAAGGGAGCCCCGTCGAGCTGCCACCGTGCCATCGCCCCACACGCGAGGCTGTGCTCGCTCGGCCCCCGCACGACCGGGTTGCCGGCAGCCTGCGCGATCTGCTCGAGGTCCGCGATCACTCCTCCGACGACGGACCCGGTGTAGGAGTGCAGTCCCCACGTGGCGCCGGCCTCCCCGGCCAGGAACCCGGCGAGAGCCCCCGCCAGCGCCGGCCGAGGTCGCGGAGCACCGCGGGAGCGGCGCTGTCTGAAGCGCAGCTGGACGAAGTCCGTGAACGATGCGGCGACCCCAGCGGCCATCGAGGCCGGCTCGTCGAGGAGGCGCAGGGTGTACGCCCGCGCCACGTGGGCTTCGTGGACCACCTCGTCGTAGACCACCACGGTGTACGGCGACAGCTCCGCCGACAGGATCTCCGAGAGATCACCGAACATCGAGCCGATCGCCTCGTCCAGGGCGGGGTGGAAGGGGTCGGTGCTCAGCCCGCAGGCGGGGGCGTCGATGACCACCAGGGCCAGGGTATCGTCGGGACCGCCCGCCTCCTGGGCGACCAGGGTCGGCACCTGCTCCAGCGAGGTGCAGGTCAGCAGGTGGATGTCGGCGGCGGCCAGAGCCCGGTCGAGGTAGCGCGTCGACCGGCGGATCGTCTCGGCGTACACGGCTCCGCCCGCCGTGGCCGCCGGCAGGCCGCCGACCACTCTGCGCGCGCCTGCGCCGCAGGACAGGTCGTGAACCGCTCGTGACACGGCCTGCTGGAGCGCCGGGCGGCTGCCGGCCGTGACCACGAAGAGGCGAGGCCCGGTCCTCTCGCGGCGTGCGGTCACGGTCCCCCCCGGGTGCTTTGTTCGCGTCGGTTGTTTACGATACGAGACGTCTACTACATCAACAAACCGTATTGAACACTACTGTTGGCCGACCGGATCCCTCTCCGCGGACTTCTCCGGGCCCTTCTCGGGACTGACGCGGCGCCGTCCGCCTTGGCCGCCGGCCACCGCCGGCCGCAGGAGGTCCAGCAGAGGGCCGGTCAGGAGTGTTGTGAGCAGTGCCATCAGCACGAGGACGGTGTAGCCCTGCCGGTCGATGATGCCCGCCGCGAGTCCGACGTTGAGCACGATGAGCTCGGTCAGCCCTCGGGTGTTCAGCATCACTGCGACGATCGCGCTGTCACGCGTGGGGAGACCGGCGAGCCGAGCCCCCAGCACGCCGCCGCCCAGCTTGCCCAGCACCGCGACCGCGCACACGGGAACGACCAGGAGCAGGCTCTCGGACCCGGCGCCCTGCAGGTCGACCGGCAGCCCGGCCACCACGAAGAACAGGGGCAGCAGCAGGCCCCCGGCCTCCTGGACCGGCCGGAGGAGGCCGCGGTCCGGCAACCCGTCGGGTCGCCGCGGC
>JBIOYO010000017.1:0-10864 GCA_044870175.1 Nocardioidaceae bacterium
CGCGGCCCGCCGCGGCGGTGCGACCTGGCTCGGCGTCGCCGTACGGGAGGAGGCCCTGGCGCTGCGGGCGGCCGGCGACGACGGCCGCATCCTGACCTGGCTCGCCGTGCCCGGCGAGGACTACACCGCCCTCGTGGCCGCCGGCGTGGACGTCACGGCGTACTCCGCCGACCAGGTCGGCGCCGTCGCCGCCGCAGCCGTCGCCGCCGGCCGTGCCGCCAGGCTGCAGCTCAAGGTGGACTCCGGGCTGAACCGCGGCGGGGCCTGCCGTCCGCACTGGCCGGACCTGTTCGCCACCGCCGCTCGCGCGGAGGAGCAGGGCCTGCTGCGCGTGACCGGGATCTGGTCGCACCTGGCCTGCAGCGACGAGCCGGACCACCCCGCCAACGACGCCCAGGAGCGCGCCTACCGCGAGGCGCTGGCCATGGCCGCCGACGCCGGCGTGGCACCGGGCCTGAGGCATCTCGCGAACTCCGCCGCCGCCCTGACCCGGCCGTCCTCGTGGTTCGACCTGGTGCGGGTGGGGCTGGCCGCCTACGGCCTGTCCCCGGTTCCGCAGCTGCGCACCGCCGCGGAGCTCGGCCTGGTGCCGGCGATGACGGCACGGGCCCGGCTCGCCCTGGTCAAACGAGTGCCGGCAGGCGCCGGGGTGTCGTACGGCCACACCTGGGTCGCGCCGCGCGACACGACCGTCGGGGTGGTGCCGGTCGGGTACGCCGACGGGGTGCCCCGGCACGGCTCCTCCCTCGGCCCGGTCTGGGCCGCCGGCTCGACCCGAACGGTCGCCGGCCGGGTGTGCATGGACCAGTTCGTCGTCGACCTCGGCGACTCCGACGCGGCCGCCGGCGATCCCGTGCTGCTGTTCGGGGCCGACCCCGGGCGCCCCACCGCGCAGGACTGGGCGGACGCGTGCGGCACGATCTCCTACGAGATCGTCACCCGGGTGGGCGGCCGGTTCCTGCGCCGTCACGTGGGAGGAGGGACGCGATGACCTCACCGTGGCAGCGGGTCGCCGGGACCGCGCTCGCCGCGGCGGGCGCCGCGGTCGCCACCGGCATCGTGGTCGAGCGGCAGGTCGTCCGCGTCCGCCGGGCCGCCGCCGACGAGGCGCACAGCCTGGTCGCCATCCGCGGCGACCAGCACCCGGTGCGGACCGAGGACGGGGTCACGCTGTACGCCGAGGTGGACGAGGTCGCCCCGTACACCGTGGAACAGGCCCGACGGCGCCGGCGGTTCGGCCGGCGGCGTCCCGACGCCACGATCGTGTTCATCCACGGCTTCGCGCTGAACCTCGACAGCTGGCACTTCCAGCGACAGTTCTTCCGCGGCAAGCACCGGCTGGTCTTCTACGACCACCGGTCGCACGGGCGGTCCGGGCGCTCCGACCTCGAGCACGCCACCATCGACCAGCTCGGCCACGACCTCCGGCGCGTGATCGACGAGCTGGCACCCGAGGGACCCGTGGTTCTGGTCGGTCACTCGATGGGCGGCATGAGCATCATCGCGCTCGCCGAGCAGCATCCGGAGCTGTTCGGCGACCGGGTGGCCGGCGTGGCGCTGGTCTCGACGACCGCCGGCGGGCTGGCGACGAACAAGATCGTCGCCCCGCTGGTGCCCAACCGGCTCGGCGGCGAGCTGCTCACCAGGGTCACGGCCCTGCTGGCCAAGGCACCCGAGCTGGTCGACAGCGCCTGGACCCGTGGCTCCAACATCGGCTACCTCCTGACCGGCATGCTCGCGTTCGGCCGCGACGTGCCGGCGGCGTACGTCGAGGCCGTCGAGCAGATGCTCGCCGGCACCCCCGGAGAGGTGCTGCTCGCGTTCGTCCCGCAGTTCGACCTGCTGGACAAGTTCCACGCCGTCAAGGCCTTGGCCGCCGTACCGACGCTGATCGCCTGTGGCACCAAGGACCGGCTCACCGGCGTGGGCCACTCCCGCAAGCTTCAGCAGGAGATCCCCGGAGCCCGGCTGGTGGAGTACCAGGGGGCGGGGCACATCCTGCTCTTCGAGGAGAAGGACCGGCTCAACGCGGAGCTGGCGGCCCTCGTCGCCGAGGCGCTGGGTGGCTGAGCCGAGTGTGGCGGCCCCCGTCGCGACCGCCGCCCCGACCAGCGACGTGGTCGGCGCCGAGGCGGCAGCCGACGTCCACGCCCTGGTCGTGGCCGCGTTCGGCGCTCGCCGGCGGCTCGACCCTCCGTCGACGGCGCTGGCCGAGACGGTCGCCTCGGTGTCGGCGGCGCTCGCGGAGCACGGCGGCGTCCTGGCCACGCTCGACGGCCGCCCGGCCGGCTCGATCCTGCTGGAGCCCCGCGGGGAGCGGCTCGGCCTCCGCCGGGTGGCGGTGCACCCCCGGGCACAGGGGCATGGCGTCGCGACCGCGCTGGTCGACACCGCCGAACGGGTCGCAGCCGCGCGAGGACACACCGGGGTCGAGCTCGCCGCCCGCACCGAGCTGCCGGCCACCATCCGCTTCTGGGAGCACCACGGGTACGGCGAGGTCGAGCACCACGGCACCTCGGTGACGATGGCCAAGGAGCTGCCGTTCGGCGTCGCGCTGCGCACCGCGGACGACACCCGCGCGCTGGGCGCGACCCTGGCCGGCGTGCTGCGCGCCGGGGACCTGGTGCTGCTCGGCGGCGACCTCGGCGCGGGCAAGACCACCCTCACCCAGGGGCTGGGCGCGGCGCTCGGGGTCCGCGGCGCGGTCACCTCGCCGACCTTCGTGATCGCCCGGGTGCACCCCGGCGACGCCGGAGGGACGGCGCTCGTCCACGTCGACGCGTACCGGCTCGGCGACAGCGCAGAGCTCGACGACCTCGACCTGGACGCGGCCCTCGAGGGCTCGGTGACCGTCGTCGAGTGGGGACGCGGGCTGGCCGAGGCGCTGGCCGACGACCGGCTCGAGGTGGCCCTCGCCCGGTCGCACCGCGACGACGACGAGACCAGGCACGCGGTGGTCACCCCGGTCGGGGCCCGGTGGGTCGGCTCCGGCCTCGCCCGCCGGGTCCGTGGCAGCTCCCTCACGTAGGGTTGCCGGTCGTGCTGCTCGCCTTCGACACCGCCACGGCGTTCGTCACCGTGTGCGCGTACGACGACGCCCGCGGCGCGGTCCTGGCGTCACGCGACGGCGTGGGCCCGATGCGCCACGGGGAGCTGCTGATGCCGGTGGTCCACGAGGTCCTGGCCGAGGCGCGAGCCGCGTTGCCCGACGTGGGCCGGATCGCCGTGGGCGTGGGCCCCGGCCCGTTCACCGGCCTGCGGGTCGGCGTCGTGACCGCCCGGATGCTCGGCCTGGCGCGCGGCGTGCCGGTGACCGGCGCGTGCACACTGGACGTCCTCGCGGCGGGGGCGGTGTCCCAGGGGGTCGCCGAGCCGTTCGTCGTGACCACCGACGCGCGGCGCAAGGAGCTGTTCTGGGCCGGCTACGACGCCGGCGGAGCCCGGGTCGAGGGGCCGGCGGTGGACCGTCCGGCGGACCTGCCGGTGCGGGGGAGGCTGGTCGTGGGCGCCGGGCCGGAGCTGTACCCGTTCGTGCGGACCGCCGCCCCGGTGTGGCCCTCGGCGGCAGTTCTCGCCCGGTGCGTCGCCGAGGGGTCCTGCCCGGCGTACGACGCGGAGCCCGTCTACCTGCGCCGGCCCGACGCGGTGACGCCCGGCCCGGCGAAGAAGGTGTCGTGACCGGGCCGCTGGTGCTCGGCATCGAGACGTCGTGCGACGAGACCGGTGTGGGCATCGTCCGGGGTCGCACGCTGCTCGCGGACGCGGTGGCCAGCTCGGTCGACGAGCATGCCCGGTTCGGGGGGGTGGTCCCCGAGGTGGCCGCCCGGGCCCACCTGGAGGCCATGGTGCCCACCGTGCGCCGGGCCTGCGAGACGGCAGGGGTGCGGCTGGCCGACGTCGACGCGGTCGCCGTCACGAGCGGCCCCGGCCTGGTCGGTGCGCTGCTGGTCGGGGTGGCCGCTGCGAAGGCGCTGGCGTCGGGGCTGGACCGGCCGCTGCACGGCGTCAACCACCTCGCCGCCCACGTCGCCGTGGACCAGCTGGAGCACGGCCCGCTGCCCGAGCCGTGCCTCGCGCTGCTCGTCTCCGGAGGGCACTCCTCGCTGCTCCGGGTCGACGACGTGACGGCGGACGTCACGCCGCTGGGCGCCACCATCGACGACGCGGCGGGGGAGGCCTTCGACAAGGTGGCCCGGTTGCTCGGCCTGCCGTTCCCGGGCGGGCCGCACATCGACCGGGCCGCCGCCTCCGGCTCGTCGGTCGCCGTGGACTTCCCGCGCGGCCTGACCTCGCGGCGCGACCTGGAGCGGCACCGCTTCGACTTCTCCTTCTCCGGGTTGAAGACCGCGGTCGCCCGGTGGGTCGAGGCGCGCGAGGCCGGCGGCGAGCCGGTCCCGGTGGCCGACGTCGCGGCGTCCTTCCAGGAGGCCGTGTGCGACGTGCTGACCCGCAAGGCGGTCGACGCCGCGCGTGCGGAGGGCATCGAGGACATCCTGGTCGGCGGTGGCGTCGCGGCGAACTCCCGGCTCCGGGTCCTCACCGAGGAGCGCGCCGCCAGGCACGGGATCCGGGTGCGGATGCCGCGGCCGGGCCTGTGCACCGACAACGGCGCGATGGTCGCGGCGCTGGGCGCCGAGCTGGTCCGCCGCGGCCGGCCCGCGTCCCCACTGGACCTGCCGGCGGACTCGTCCCTGCCGGTGACCGTGGTGACCGTGTAGCCAGGCCTCGGTCGGTGCGCCGGCTCGGGATGGCCGACCGGAGCCGCCGCCGGGCGGTCAGGGCGTGGTCGCCAGCACGACCGGCGCGGTCTCGGCCTCGCCGGGCATGTCGGCGCGCAGTGCCCGGGTCAGCTCGCCGTCGGGGCTGAGTCGCAGCAGCGCCCAGTGGTCGGCGTCCCAGACGGTGGCCAGCACGGTGCCGTCGGGCTGCCAGACCGCGTCGTGGACGAAGACGTCGTCGTCCTTCGCCGGCCGCGCGTCGACCAGCACGTCGCCGGTGCGCGCGTCCAGGATCGCGAGCACCCGGTCGCCGATCCCGTCCAGGTACGCCGGCCGGCCGATGACGTAGCGGCCGTCCGGGCTGAACCGGCCCAGCGTGTAGTCGCAGGTGCGCCACCGCTGCCGCCACTGGTCGTCGAACACCGCCGAGCACGAGCCGTCGTCGCTGACCGACACGGTGCCGGCCAGCCAGCCGTCGGGTGAGATCCCGGCCAGCTTCTGCAGCGGCAGCGTGTCGATGTTGCCGTGCCCGTGGGTGGTGTAGGACCGAGGGGTCCGGCCGTCGGCGTAGAAGACCCCGCAGTCGCTGCCGACCACGCCCTCGGGGTCGACGCACTGGCCGTCGGAGCCGCCGACCGACACGGGCAGGTAGGACCCGCTGCCCTCGGTGCGCAGCTCGACCGGTGACGGCTCGGTGTCGCGCAGCACCATGACCTTCCCGTCGGGCGTGCTGAACGCCGCCAGGGTACGGTCGGCCGACACCGCCACCGGGCCGGTGGACGGGTGGCTGCCGGTCACCGCGCCGCTGGCGTCGTACACGTATGTGGTGTAGCCGTCCTCGCCCTGCCGTGCGCTGCCGACCCAGCCGCCGTCGTAGGCGGCCAGATAGGAGAGGTCCTGGTCGGTCGGCACGGTCGCGCCCGAGGGTGTGTGGATCGTCCCGTCGCGAGCGTAAGCGGTGGCCGGCTCCTCCCCCTCGGGGACGTCGCCGCGGAGCGTGACGTGCACACTGGCCGGCTCCGTCCGGGACGTCGGGGACGGCGTCGGCGTGGAGCTCGCGGGGGGCGCCTCCTGGGAGCCCAGCGTCCTCCCGGCCACGATGCCGGCGGGCACGAGCACCGCGAGCACGGCGAGCCCGGCGGCAGCGGCGGCGCCACCTCGTTGCCGCCGGATCCGCCGTGCCCGGCTGCGGACGTCGTCCAGCGACACCGGGTGCCCGCCGACCGGGCCGGCGCGGTCCCGCAGCTCGCGGGTCAGCTTGTCGTGGTCGCTCACTGGTCCTCCTCCGGTCCGTGGCCGGTGCGCTCGCCGCGCAGCTCCGGCACCTCCAGGACGCGCGCCCGCATGGCCGCGAGTGCCCGGCTGGCCTGGGACTTCACCGTCCCGACGGAGACACCCAGGACATCGGCGGTCTCCGCCTCCGACAGCTCCTCGTAGTAGCGCAGCACGACGACGGCGCGCTGCTTGCGCGGGAGGGACTGCACGAACCGCCAGAGCGCCTCGTTGCGCCCTTCCACCTGGTCCGCGAAGGTCACCGGCGTCTCCGGCAGGCGGTCGGTGCTGGTCTCACGACGCCGCCAGGCGCGCCGCCACAGCGACGTGTGCTCGTTGATCAGGATCCTGCGGGCGTATGCGTCGACCAGCTCCCGGCGCTGCACCTTGTCCCAGGCGAGGTACAGCTTGGCGAGTGCGGTCTGCACCAGGTCCTCTGCGGCGTACCGGTCACCGGTGAGCAGGTACGCCGTGCGCAGCAGGCTCGGCTGGCGCGCAGCCATGTACTCGGAGAACTCCGTGTCGCGGTCACGTGCCTGCACCAGACCGTCCCCCGCCTCGACCGCGAGCTGCATCCGACCTCACCATCCTCCCGCGTCCCGGACGCCCGATGCACCCGCCACACCCGTGGCGGCGGCCCGTCTGACCTCAAGACGCGAGACGGGGTCGCCAGGTTGCATCTCGCGAGCGACGTCGCCACCGCCCGCCACCGCCCGCCACCGCCCGCCACCGCCCGCCGCCGGCCGGCGAGGAGGCGTCAGTGTGGCGGACCGGTCACCGCGACGCCGACCCCGAGGCCGATCATGGACACCCCGCCCACCGCGCCGAGTGCTCGCCCGCGCCGGGGCGAGGCGTTGACCCAGGTGCGCACCTGGCTGGCCGCGAGCGCCCACACAGTGTCGGACACCAGGCCCACGGCGATCGCGAGCAGGCCGAGGACGAGCATCTGGCCCACCGTGCCGCCGTGCGCGCGGACGACGAACTGGGGCAGCAGCGCGGCGAACATCATGAACGCCTTCGGGTTGGAGAAGCCGACCACGAACCCCTGCCGGAGCGCTCGCCCGGCCGGGAGCGGCCCGGCCGCGCGGATGGAGTCGACATGGAGGGCGGTGCGGTGCCGGACCGCGTGCACGCCGAGGTACACCAGGTACGCCGCCCCGACCAGCTTGAGGACGGTGAACACCACGATCGACTCGCTCACCACCGCACCGAGCCCGAACGACACCAGCAGCATCACCAGCAGCAGGCCCAGGGTGTTGCCGGCCACAGAGGTCACGGCGACGCCCCGTCCGTAGGCCAGCGCGCGGCCCACCACGAAGATCACGCTCGGCCCCGGGACCGCGATGATGATCGTCGCCGCCACACCGAAGGCGAGGACCTGCTCCGCGGTGACCATCCCCGCAGTATGTCCGAGAACCGGCCCGGGGACCGGGCGGGGCGGCACCCGGTCCCACGGCGTCCCACAGCGGTCCTACAGGGGGGAGACCAGCAGCGCCGTACCCCTGCCGCCGACCCGGGTGAGCACCACCGTGGCCTCGGCGTCGCCACGCAGCGCCAGCCGGCGGCGCAGCGCCTCGGGCACGACGTCGACGCCGCGCTTCTTGACCGTCAGCGGGCCGACGCCACGCGCCCGCAGAGCCGCGCGGAGCTGCCTTTCGTGGAACGGCAGGGTCTGGAGCACCTCGTAGCCGCGCGCGAAGGGCGTCCGGTCGGGCCGGTCCGTGGACACGTAGGCGATGTGCTCGTCGAGCAGCCAGCCGTCCACCGCGGCTGCGACGGCCGTCACCAGGCCGGCGCGCACGACCGCGCCGTCCGGCTCCAGCAGGTAGCGCCCTGGCGGCCGCACCGGGGCACCGCCAGGGTCGTCCTCGTCGGTGAGGGTGGCCAGCCCGCCGCTCCGCAGCACCGTCGCCCGCCGCGCCACCGTCGCGAGCGCCGGCGACCACAGCACCGCCTCCGTGACGTCGCCCCGGTCGCTGACCCACTCCGCCTCGACTCCCGGCGGCACGAGGGAGCGGGGCACCCCGGGAGCGACCTTCGCGCAGGCGGTACGCCGCAGCAGAGACTCGACGAACGGCCACGGGGGCGACCAGCCGGCGGCGTCGAAGACCCGACCCGCGCCGTCGCGGCGTGCTGGATCGGCGAACACCAGGCCGAACGGGCCCAGGTCCATGGCGGTGGCGTCCGCCTGGCGCACCGCTCCGTGAAGGCCGAGCGCCGCGAGGTTCGCCGCGGCCACCGCCGCTCGCAGCGCGTCGGCGTCGACCCCGGCGACGGTCAGGCCCGCCCCGGCGAGCGCCACCAGGTCACCCCCGACGCCGCAGCCGAGGTCGAGGACCGAGGACGGCCGGGCGGCCGCGATCCGGGCGGCGCGGTGCCGGCCGACCCGGAGCCGGGTCGCCTGCTCCAGGCCGTCCGGGGTGAAGTACATCCGTGCCGCAAGGTCGCCGAACTTCGCCGCGCCGGCAACGCGCAGCCGGGCCTGGGTGAGCGCCGCCGCAGCCCGTTCGGGACCAGCATCGCCGCGCAGGAGGGAGGCGGCGTGCAGGAGGTCCGGCTCGGCCTGGAGGGTGCTGGTGGCGTGCTCCAGCAGCCGCTGCCCAGCCGGGCTGAGCAGCCAGGTGAAGGTCGCGAGCTCCACGGTGCCCATCCTGCCTGTCTCGCGGTCCGGGGTGGCTGGCACTCCCCGGACGCGAGTGCTAATGTCGTCGCTGGCACTCGCACGTCCAGGGTGCCAGCGCTCGGAGAGCGTGCGACCCCCGCGACGGCGCACGGTCGGCCGGGCGACGACGTGCACAACCATCACGACAAAGTCCGAACATAGCCGAAAGTGGAGGTCGACGACGTGTCGGTCAACATCAAGCCGCTCGAGGACCGGATCCTGGTCAAGCCGCTCGACGCGGAGCAGACCACGGCCTCGGGCCTGGTCATCCCGGACACCGCCAAGGAGAAGCCCCAGGAGGGCGAGGTCATCGCCGTCGGCCCCGGCCGGTTCAACGAGGACGGCGACGAGCGAATCCCGATGGACGTATCCGTCGGGGACAAGGTCATCTACAGCAAGTACGGCGGCACCGAGGTCAAGTACTCCGGCGAGGAGTACCTCATCCTCAGCGCCCGCGACGTGCTCGCGGTCCTGAGCTGACCGAGCCCGGCAGCAACCTGACACCGCCCCGGCGGCCCGCCTCGCCGGGCCCCGGGGCGGTGCTCTCAGGCGTCACACACACGCATCGGAAAGGTTTGGCTTCGCAATGCCGAAGATTCTGGAGTTCGACGAGACCGCCCGCCGCTCGCTGGAGCGGGGCGTGGACGCGCTCGCCAACACCGTCAAGGTGACGCTCGGCCCTAAGGGTCGGTACGTCGTCCTTGACAAGAAGTGGGGCGCGCCCACGATCACCAACGACGGGGTCACAGTGGCGCGTGAGATCGAGCTCGACGACCCGTTCGAGAACCTCGGCGCCCAGCTGACCAAGGAGGTCGCCACCAAGACCAACGACATCGCCGGCGACGGCACCACGACCGCCACCGTGCTGGCACAGGCGATGGTGCACGAGGGCCTGCGTGCCGTGGCCGCCGGCGCCAACCCGATGTCGCTCAAGCGCGGCATGGACAAGGCCGTCGAGGTGGTCGAGGAGGGCCTGCGCAAGGCCGCCCGCGACGTCGACGTCAAGGAGGACATGGCGGCGGTCGCGACGGTCTCCAGCCGGGACAGCCACATCGGCGCGCTCATCGCCGAGGCCTTCGACAAGGTCGGCAAGGACGGCGTGATCACCGTCGAGGAGTCCAACACGATGGGCACCGAGCTGGAGTTCACCGAGGGGATGCAGTTCGACAAGGGCTACATCTCGCCGTACTTCGTCACCGACGCCGAGCGGATGGAGGCGGTCCTCGACGACCCGTACATCCTGCTGCACCAGGGCAAGATCAGCGCGATCGCCGAGCTGCTGCCGCTCCTGGAGAAGGTCATCCAGGCCGGCAAGCCGCTGTTCGTCCTCGCCGAGGACGTCGAGGGCGAGGCGCTGTCCACGCTGGTGGTCAACAAGATCCGCGGCACGTTCAACGCCGCCGCGGTGAAGGCGCCGGCCTTCGGCGACCGCCGCAAGGCGATGCTGCAGGACATCGCGATCCTGACCGGCGCGCAGGTGGTCGCGCCCGAGGTCGGCTTGAAGCTCGACCAGGTGGGCCTCGACGTGCTGGGCAGCGCTCGCCGCGTCGTGATCACCAAGGACGACACCACGATCGTGGACGGCGCGGGAGACCCCGCCGTGGTCGACGCCCGGGTCGCGCAGATCAAGGCCGAGATCGAGGACACCGACTCCGACTGGGACCGCGAGAAGCTGCAGGAGCGGCTGGCCAAGCTGGCCGGCGGCGTCTGCGTGGTCCGCGTCGGCGCGGCCACCGAGGTGGAGCTGAAGGAGAAGAAGCACCGCATCGAGGACGCCGTCTCCGCCACCCGGGCCGCCATCGAGGAGGGCATCGTCGCCGGTGGCGGCTCCGCCCTGATCCACGCCGCCTCCCTGCTCGCCGACGGCGCCGGCACCACGGGCGACGAGACCTTCGGCGTCCGGATCGTGGCCAAGGCGCTGGACGAGCCGCTGCGCTGGATCGCCGAGAACGGCGGTGAGAACGGCTACGTCGTCGTGGCGAAGGTTCGCGAGGCCGGTGAGGGCATCGGCTTCAACGCCGCCACCGGCGAGTACGCCGACCTGGTCACCCAAGGCGTCATCGACCCGGTGAAGGTCACCCGCGCGGCCCTGGCCAACGCCAGCTCCATCGCCGGGATGCTGCTCACCACCGAGACGCTCGTGGTGGACAAGCCCGAGGAGGAGGAGGCCGACGCCGCCGGCCACGGCCACGGTCACGGTCACGGCCACTGA
>JBIOYO010000018.1:0-5359 GCA_044870175.1 Nocardioidaceae bacterium
GGCTCGTCGGCGATGTGGGCGTCGGTGTTGCCGGAGCAGTACCAGTCCAGGTCATGCCCGCCGGGCCCCCAGCCGCGGCGGTCGTACTCGCCGATGGAGACCTCGGTGTACGTCGTGCCGTCGGTGAGCTCGACCTCCCGGTAGGTGCGCCGGATCGGCAGCTGCCAGCACACGTCCGGCTTGGTCTCGACGATCGACCGTCCGGTGCGAAGCGCGTGGGAGTGCAGCGCGCAGCCGATGCCGCCTGCAAAGCCCGGGCGGTTGAGGAAGACGCACGCCCCGTCGTACACCCGGGTCTTGCGCTCCCCGTCGTCGTCCAGCTCCACCCACCCGTCGCGGAGCCCCTCCTCGCGCAGCTGCCAGTCCTCCGCCCCCAGCTCGGCCACGTGCCCGCCCACCCGGGTCTCGTCGGCCTCGTCGGCGAAGTGGGCGCCGAGGGTGCAGCAGCCGTCGTCGGGGCGGCCGGCGTAGATGCCCTGACAGCCGCGGCCGAAGATGCAGGTCCAGCGCGAGGTCAGCCAGGTCAGGTCGCAGCGGAACGCCTGCGCGTCCTCGGCGGGGTCGGCGAACTCGACCCACACCCTCGGGAACACCAGGTCCACCTCCGCCACGCGGTCACCCTACGTCTGGGCACAGCCGTGTGGGCCGGACCGGCCGTGCACGCCCGCTGCGGCCCCTACGCTGAGGAGCATGTCCAGCACCGCGCCGAGCGCGCGAGCACAGCCGGCCGACGAGCCGAGGGTGTGCCTGTCGACGGCGTCGGTCTACCCCGAGTCGACCGCGGCCGGGTTCGCGGTCGCGAGCCGGCTCGGGTACGACGCCGTCGAGGTCATGGTGGGCCTGGACGAGACCAGCCAGGACGCGACCGCGGTGGCACGGGTCAGCCGCGACCTCGGGATGCCGGTGTGCGCCGTGCACGCGCCGTGCCTGCTGATCACGCAACGGGTCTGGGGCACCGACCCGTGGGGCAAGCTGGTCGCGAGCGCGGAGATGGCCGCGGCGGTCGGCGCGGACGTGGTCGTGGTCCATCCGCCGTTCCGGTGGCAACGGGACTACGCGCGCCGCTTCGTCGAGGGCGTCAGCGAGCTGGAGGACCGCACCGGGATCGACTTCGCCGTGGAGAACATGTACCCGTGGCGGGCGTCGCGTCGTGAGGTCCAGGCCTACCTCCCGCACTGGGACCCGTCCGGCCAGGGGTACCGGCACACGACGCTCGACGTCTCCCACGCGGCGACCGCGCGCACGGACTCCCTGGCGCTGGCCAAGCGCCTGGGGCCACGGCTGAGGCACCTGCACCTCACCGACGGCACAGGCAGCGCCAAGGACGAGCACCTCGTGCCCGGCCGGGGCAGCCAGCCGGTGGCCGAGCTGCTGGAGCACCTCAGCCTCGCGGGGTTCGCCGGCCACGTGGTGGTCGAGGTGAACACCCGGCGCGCGGGCAACCGCGACGCCCGCGAGATCGACCTGGTCGAGGCGCTGGCCTTCGCCCGGCTCAACCTGGCCGTGCCCGCCGAGGAGCCCTCGTGACCGGCCCGTGCGAACAGAAGGCGGGGCAGCGGTCATGAGCATCCCGATCCGCGGCCGCGAGCGCGGCCGTGGGCGGCGGCCCGGCACGCCGGACACCAGGGGCGAGATCCTGGCCGCGGCGCGGACCTCGTTCGCCGCCCGTGGGTACGCCGCCACGACGATCCGCGAGGTCGCCGCCACCGCCCGCGTCGACCCGTCGCTGGTCCACCACTACTTCGGCTCCAAGGACGACCTCTTCCTGGCCGCCCTCGAGGTGCCCATCGACCCGCGGCGGGTGCTCGCCGGGGTCTTCGCGAACGGGTTGGACGGCGCCGGGGCACGGCTGCTGCGCGCGGTCCTCGCCGTGTGGGCCGACCCGGAACGACGCAAGCCCGTCGAGGCGCTGGTGCGCAGCGCACTCGCCCCGCACGAGGGCCCCTCGCTGCTCGAGGAGGGGTTCCTGCGGATGATCCTCGTGCCTCTGGGCGAGCACCTGCCACGTGGTGAGGCCGAACGGCGAGGTGCCCTGGTGGCCTCGCAGATGCTCGGGCTGCTCCTCGGCCGCTACGTCGTGCGGCTCACGCCGCTCGCCACCGCGTCCGAGGACGAGCTGGTCGCCTGGGTCGCGCCGGTCCTGCAGAGGTACCTCACCGGTCCCCGGCCCGAGCCCGGGTCGTCGTGAGGCTCGCGCCGGTGACGCTGCGCGGCGAGACCGTCGCCTGCGAGCCCATGCGCCCGGCACACGCCGAGGCGCTCGCGGCCGCCGCGGCCGAGGACCGCTCGTCCTACGCGTTCACCTGGGTGCCGGACGGCGTCGACGAGGCCGTGGCCTACGTGTTCGCCGCGCTGCGCGACCACGCCCAGGGCGGCACGGTGCCCTTCGTCGTGCGCCGGCTCGCCGACGACCGCGTCGTCGGGTCGACCCGCTACCTGGACGCCGAGGTGTTCCGGTGGCCGGCCGGCCGCGGTCCAGCGGTGCCGGCGGACGCCTGGCCGTCCGTCACGGAGATCGGCAGCACGTGGTACGCCGCTTCGGCCCAGCGGACCTCGGTCAACACCGAGTGCAAGCTCCTGCTGCTCGGCTACGCGTTCGAGGTGTGGCAGGTGCAGCGGGTGACCTTCAAGACCGACGCCCGAAACCTGGCCTCGCGGCGGGCGATCGAGCGGGTCGGCGCCGGCTTCGAAGGGGTCCGGCGGTGGCACATGCCTGCCGAGGACGGGACGGTGCGCGACACGGCGTACTACTCGCTGCTGCGGGAGGAGTGGCCCGCGGCCCGGGGCCGGCTTCGTCGCGGCCTCGGCGATGGTTGACGTCCGCCGTACACCGCGCGCATAATTCAACGCATGATGAATTCACCGGTCGTCGAGGTCCGCGACCTCGTGGTGGTGCGCGGCGGGACACGTGCGGTGGACGGCGTCGGCTTCTCCACGAACGCCGGCGAGGTGACCGGCCTGCTCGGTCCGAGCGGCTGCGGCAAGACGACGCTGATGCGCTCGCTGGTGGGGGTGCAGCGGCTCACCGGCGGCTCGGTGCGCGTCCTCGGCATGGAGGCCGGGTCGGCGCCGCTGCGCAGCCAGGTCGGCTACGTCACCCAGGCGCCGAGCGTGTACTCCGACCTCACCGTCTCCGAGAACGTCCGCTTCTTCGCCGCCGTCCTCGGCGTCCCCGCCGACGACGCGCGGCGGACGGTCGAGCTGGTGGACCTGGCGGCGCTTGAGGACCGCCGGGTGGACACGCTGTCCGGTGGCCAGTGCAGTCGGGTCAGTCTCGCGGTGGCGCTGCTGGGCGACCCCTCGGTCCTGGTGCTCGACGAACCCACCGTGGGCCTGGACCCGGTGCTGCGCCGCGACCTGTGGGCGCTGTTCCACCGGATCGCCGACGCCGGCGCGGCAGTCCTTGTCTCCAGCCACGTGATGGACGAGGCGGAGCGCTGTGACCGGCTGCTGCTCATGCGGGCCGGCCGGCTGCTCGCCGACGAGTCCCCGCGTGGACTGCTCGAGCGCACAGGCACGGCGGACGTCGAGTCCGCCTTCCTCGCACTCGTCGAGGCCGGAACCCAGGAGGAGGCGGTATGAACCCGAGGATCGTCATCGCGGTGGCACGCCGCGTGCTCACCCAGCTGCGCCACGACCCGCGCACCGTCGCCCTGCTGCTGGTGATGCCGGCACTGGTGCTGACCCTGCTGTGGTGGATGTTCCGCGACATGTCCAGCACGTTCGACCACCTGGGTCCAGCGCTCCTGGCGCTGATCCCGTTCATCGTCATGTTCCTGGTCACCTCGGTGACCACGCTCCGCGAGCGGACGTCCGGCACGCTCGAGCGGCTGCTGTCCATGCCGATGGCCAAGCTGGACCTGCTGCTCGGCTATGCACTCGCGTTCGGCCTGATGGCCGCGCTGCAAAGCGGCCTGGCGGTTGCGCTCTGCGTCGGCCTGCTGGGCATGGACGTGGCCGGCCCGGTCTGGGCGCTGGTGCTCGTGGCCGTCGCGGTGGCCGTTCTCGGCACCGCGCTCGGGCTGTTCGTCTCGGCGTTCGCGCAGACCGAGTTCCAAGCCGTGCAGTTCATGCCCGCGGTGGTGATCCCGCAGATCCTCCTGTGCGGCCTCTTCCTGGCCAGGGACCAGCTGCCCCCGGTGCTCGAGGCGATCTCCGACGTGCTGCCGCTGTCGTACGCCGTGGACGCGATGACCGCGGTCACGACGAGCGCCGCGGACGGGTTCGCCGGCGTGGACGCCGCGGTGTGGGGGGACCTCACCGTCGTGGTCGGGTTCGTCCTGGCCGCGCTCGGCCTGGGGGCCGCGACCCTGCGGCGGCGCACCGCCTGACGGGTCCGCGCCCCGGACCTCAGGTGGTGCCCCGCACCACGAGGGTCGGGGCGAGCACGACTCCGGGTCCGAGCGGCGTACGGCGGGCGAGCCGGTCGCCGAGCAGCCGGACGATCTGGACGGCGACCTCCTCCAGCGGCTGGCGCACCGACGTGAGGCCCGGTGGCACCACCTGCGCGGCGAGCGAGTCGTCGAACCCGACCACGGCGACGTCGTCGGGGCCGGGGCGGCGCCCGCGCTCGCCGATGGCCTGCAGCACCCCCATCGCGACCGTGTCGCTCACGCAGACGAACGCCGTCGGGCCTTCTGCGTCGAGCAGCTCGTGGGCCGCCCGGCGGCCGGACTCCATGGTGTCCTCGCCCCGCGCGCTCAGCCGGGAGGTGTCCAGGCCGCGCTCCTGCGTCCGCTCCCGCCAGCCGCTGCGCCGGTCCTCGCCGATGAACGAGCTCTTCTGCCAGCCGACCCAGGCGATCCGCTGGTGTCCTCGGTCGACCAGGTGGTCGACCGCGAGCGCCGTCCCGGCCCGGCCGTCGACGTCAACCCACGGATGTCGGGCGCCGGAGTCGCCCCATGGCCGGCCGAAGGCGACGAACGGCACCTGCCGCTCGTCCAGCCACGCCGCCTGCGGGTTGCCACGGTAGGTGTCGGTGACCACGAACGCGTCGACCGCCGCGGAGCGCAACAGCGCGCCGTAGCCGTCCAGCGGGTCGTTGACGTCCTCGGCCGTGAACAGCAGCACGTGCAGCCCGGACTCCTTGCACGACTCCACCAGGGAGTGCAGGAACCGGTCCATCAGCCCGCTGACCGTGCCCTCCGGCAACGGCTCGAGCCTCAGCCCGACCAGGTGCGAGGTGCGGGTGCGCAGGTTGCGCGCGGCCCGGTTGGGCGAGTAGCCGAGCTTGGCGATGGCGTGCTGCACGCGCTCGAGCGTGTCCGGGCGCAGCAGCTCGGGGCTGTTCAGCGCGTTGGAGACGGTCTGCCGCGACACACCGGCGGCCTCGGCCACGGTGGCCAGGGTCGCGACGGGT
>JBIOYO010000019.1:0-10388 GCA_044870175.1 Nocardioidaceae bacterium
ATCATGCACTCCAAGATCTACCTGTTCTCCAAGGCCGGCACGTCCACGGACGTGGTGATGGCCTCGTCCGCGAACGCCACGGACTTCGCCGCGGCCATCCAGTGGAACGACATCTACACCGTGGCGAACCGCCCCGAGGTGTTCCGAACCTGGACGAAGGTCTACGCGGAGATGGCCGCCGACCGGCGGGCACACCCGCCGTACCTCGTGGTCGACCATGGCTCCGGCCTGCACTCGATCTTCTTCCCCTGGCAGCCGCGAACCGGCGCGGACCCGGTGCTGCGCCGGCTGGCCCCGGTCACGTGCAAGGGCGCCGAGGACGGCACCGGCGTCAACGGGCGCACCAAGATCCGCGTCGCCCAGACGGCCATCCTCGACGACCGCGGCCTGCGGATCGCCCTCCGGCTTCGCCAGCTCTACAACCAGGGCTGCAACATCAAGATCGTCTACGCGGTGGCCAAGGACAAGGTGCTGGTCCCGCTGCGCCACACCAAGCGGGGCCCCGTGCCGATGCGGGAGATCACCCAGGACACCAACGGTGACGGCGTCTACGACCGGTACCTGCACATGAAGGTCCTCACCGTCAGCGGCGTCTACGGAAGCGACCACGCTGCGGAGATCACCTGGAACGGCTCGGAGAACTGGACCGCCGTGGCCGCCAACAGCGACGAGGCCGGGTTCCGCGTGTCCGGACCCGTCCAGAGGCGCTACGCGAACTGGATCGACAGGCTGTTCGCAAACCCTCCTAGGAGCGTCGCGAGGGACTACGCCCGGTTCAGATCGGAGCCCGTGGACCCCTACGCGAAGGTGGAGATCTACTGACCGCGAGCCGGTCCGACGTGTGACTGCGAGGCCGACGCGCCCGGGACCCGAGGGTCCCCGCCGCGTCGGCCTTGCCGTCCTAGCCTGGTCCCTCCCGACGAGAGGACTCGGCATGCGTCGGTCGGGGCGAGCCCTCCGAGCCGCGAGACCCAGCAGATCCCCCGCACCCAGCAGGTCGCCTGGACCCCCCAGGGCCGTCAGGGCCCTGCGGACCCTCGGCCTGGTCGCCGCCGCGACCGCTCTCGCCGCGGCGACGGCGTCACCGCCACCCGCCGGCAGCGGCCTCGCGGCCGGCCTGCACCCGGTCGCCGGGTCGCGCGCGGCCTCGAGCTCGGTCGCCGCCGGCGGACGGCAGTCGTGCGAGGTCCGCGCCGACGGCACAGCCTGGTGCTGGGGCGCCAACGAGTACGGCCAGATCGGCGACCGCGGCACCGTGCGCCGGATCCGGGCCTACCAGGTCGGGAGGGCGACCACGTGGCGAGGTGTCTCCGTCTCCGGCGCGAGCAGCTGCGGGGTCAAGCAGGAAGGCCGGCTTCGGTGCTGGGGGCTGAACCGCGACGGCCAGCTCGGCGACGGCACCCGCCAGGACCGTCGTCGCCCTACCCTCGTCGAGCGCGGCACCTCCTGGGCCCGGGTGGACGTGGGCTGGTTCCACGCGTGCGGCATCCGCACCGGCGGCGGGCTGTGGTGCTGGGGGCGCAACGACTTCGGCCAGCTCGGCGACGGCTCGACCCGCCGGCGGACCAGTCCCGTGCCGGTGGCGCGCGGTACTCGCTGGTCCTCGGTGAGCGTGGGCGCCTGGCACACCTGCGGCGTCCGGCGAGACGGCGCCGCCTGGTGCTGGGGTCGCAACCTGTTCGGCGAGCTCGGCACGGGCCTGCCCGGACCGCGGTCCCGGCCGGCGCCAGTGGCGAGCGGGACCACCTGGCGCTCCCTCGAGGCGGGCTGGTCGCACACGTGCGGCATCCGCGAGGGCGGCGGCGCGCAGTGCTGGGGCGCCAACTACCGCGGCCAGCTCGGCACCGGCACCACGCGTCCATCGACGCGACCCGTGTGGGTGCTCGGGGGCCGGTTCTGGACACGGCTGGCCATCGGCGACGCGCACACCTGCGGCGTGACCCGTGCCGGGGAGCTGTGGTGCTGGGGCGCGAACCGCTACGGGCAGCTCGGCTCCACGCCGCGGCGCGGCGCGAGCCGCCCGCGACAGGTGCCCGGAAGCCTGACGTGGCAGGCCGTCGCCGCGGGGTGGATGCACACCTGCGCCGTCCCGGCGAACGGCCGCACGCACTGCTGGGGCGGCAACGAGATGGGTCAGCTGGGCAACGGCACCACCACCGAGAGCCGTCGTCCCGTGCCGGTGGCCAGGGTGCGCTCCTGACCGGCACCGGGCGGCGGGTCTGCCCTGCAACCGGCCGACACGCGTCGCCGGGACGTGCAGGGGGCCGTCCGCGAGCAGGGGTAGCCTTGCCGTTCCGTTCCCCCGACTTTCCCCGACCGGTGAGGGCTGCGATGAAGCGTCGACGGCGAGCCCGCGCCTGCGCGGTCACCGCCGGCATCGTCCTCGCCGGTGCGGCGGCGGGGGCCTGCACCCCGGGGAGCGAGAGGAACGCCCCTCCGGCCACGCACGGACCCCGTTCGACCGCGCCGCCACTGCGGGCGGCGCCCGGCGTGCTGCCCGCCGGCGCGCCGGACTCCAGCCTCTCGGTCGTGCCCGACCGGGCGCTGCGGCGGCCCGCCGGCCGGCTGCCGCGACGGCCGAACGTCTTGATGCTCACCGTGGACGACGCCTCGGTCGGGGACCTGTCGGTCATGCCCCGCGTGCGGCGCCTTCTCGGCGAGCGCGGAACGACGCTGCGCCAGGCGCTGGCACCGACGCCGATCTGCGTCCCGGCGCGGGCGTCGCTGCTCACCGGCCAGTACGCCCACAACCACGGCGCGCGGACCATCTCCGGTGAGGGCGGCGGGTTCGCCGCGTTCGCCGACGACGACGAGACGCTGCCGGTGTGGCTGCAGCGCGCCGGCTACGACACGATGTTCGTCGGGAAGTACCTCAACGGCTACGGCGAGTCCTCGCCGGACTACGTCCCGCCGGGCTGGACCGACTGGCAGGGCACCGTCGACCCCTCGACGTACAACTTCGCCGCGCCCGAGGTCAACCACAACGGGCAGGTCAGCCAGGTGCAGGAGTACAGCACCGACCTGTTCTCCGACCTGACCGCGCAGATCCTCTCCGACCCGGCCCGGGAACGCCGCCCGTGGTACCTCTGGGTGAACTTCGTCGCCCCCCACCACGGCGGGCCCGCCGACCCCGACGACCCTCAGGTGGTGTTCCCCGACGACCCGGCCCCGGTCAAGACCACGGTTCCCGCGCCTCGGCACCGCGACATGTTCGCCGACGCCGGGTTCCCCGACAAGCCGAACATGTTCGAGGAGGACACCTCCGACAAGCCGCGGATCTCCCCGGTTCACCGCGTCTGGGAGGGGGACCGCAAGGCCGAGCTGCTGGAGGCATACCAGCAGCGTCTGGAGGCGCTGCAGGCGGTGGACGAGGCCGTCGGCCGGACCGTCCGCACCCTGAGGCACACCGGCCAGCTCGCCGACACGGTGGTGATCTTCGCCTCCGACAACGGCTACGCGGTCGGGGAGCACAACCTGTTCGGCAAGCTGTGGCACTACCGCGAGACCAACGGCATCCCGATGGTGATGAGCGGCCCCGGCATCCCCCGGGGCCGGGTCTCCGACACGCCGGTGACCAACCCGGACGTCGCCACGACGATCGCGGCGCTGGCACGAGCCCACCCGACCCGCCCGCAGGACGGAGTCGACGTCCTGCCCTGGCTGCGCGGCGATGCCGACACGCGCGTCGTCCCCCTCGAGGCCTACCCGGTCAGGGGCGGCAGCACGCCGCTCTACGTCGGGGTCCGGGTGGGCAGCTGGACCTACATCCGCTGGCTCAACGGCGCCGAGGAGATGTACGACCGGTCCGCCGACCCCTACGAGCTGGAGAACCTCGCCAGGGTCCGCGCCCACCGGTCCGAGCGCCGCGAGCTGCGCGCGTTGACGGTCCGGTACGTCGACTGCCGGGGCCGGTCCTGCCCGAAGGACTTCTACCGCGAAGCGGGACATTCGCCGTGACTCCTGGGACAATCCGAGAACAGCGAGCCGGGCCGGCGCGCTCCGGACGGTCCCAGACGTCACCGACGAGGAAGGCGAAGATGCAGTGAGTTCCAGGCTCACCATGCTCGCCGTCGCCGGAGTCGTGTGTGGCACGGCGGCGGGGTTCGCCGTCGGCCAGGTGGTCGACCCTCCCGGCGGGTCACCGGCACGCGGCGAGGTGGTGGCCCAGCTCGCGGACCCGGGCGGCACCGGTGGGTCGACGGGCACCGCGTCGGCCGCCCCCACTCCCGCGGCCGCCCAGCCGGCGCCGTCCACGCCCTCCACCTCACCCGAGCCCCGCCGCTCCACGGCCCGGGCAAGGCGGTCCTCGGCCGCGACCAGCGGCCCGCAGCCGCAGCGGCTGCTCACGATCGACCGGGGTGCCCTGCTGTCGGCGCAGCGTGAGCTCGAGGCCCGCGTCGTCACCGAGCTCCGGCGCACGCAGGAGCCGACGCGGCTCACCCTGATGACCTTCAACGTGCTCGGCAGCAGCCACACCGGTCCCGGGGCCGACGCGGCTCAGTACGCCCCCGGGCGCGTGCGCATGGAGTGGGCGGCCAGCTTCGTCCAGGGCCACCAGGCCGACATCGTCGGCTTCCAGGAGATGGAGGCCGAGCAGTTCGACGCGTTCATGGCCGCGACCGGCGACCAGTTCCAGGCCTACCCCGGCCGGAGCCTGCCCGGGCGGGCGGTCATGTCCACCCTGGTGTGGCGCAGGACCGCCTGGCGGGCCGTCGAACGCACCACGATCACCATCCCGTTCATGCACTGGCAGCAGCAGATGCCCCTGGTGCTGCTGGAGAGCCGCACCACCGGACGTCAGGTCTGGGTGCTCAACGTGCACAACGCCCCCCGGAGCTGGCAGGCGCAGCGCGACGTCGCGACCGCGCTGGAGATCCGGGTCATCAACGGGCTGCGGCGACGCGGCTACCCGGTCCTGTTCGTGGGGGACATGAACGAGCGCAACCCGATCCTGTGCCGGATCACCCGCCGCACCGACCTGCGCTCGGCCGGTGGCGGAGGCTTCCAGGGCGGCGGCAGGTGCCTGCAGCCGCGGATCCCCAAGATCGACTTCCTGTTCGCCTCACCCGAGGCGGCCTTCGGCGGCTTCGTCGTCGACCGCAGCCCGCTGGTGAAGCAGGCCACCGACCACGCCGTCCTGCGGGCGTCCGTGACGCTCGCTCCCTGACGGCGGCGGCGCCCCGCATGGACCGGCTCCCCCGCGCCGGCGAGGACGGCATCCACGTCCCGGCCGGCCTCGCCGGGACCTACGACGTGCTCTTCGACGACGTGCTCGTGTGGAGCATCGACCTGCCTGCAACGGACGCACCCGCCCCCCCTCGCCGGGTGCCGTGGCCGGCGAACATGCGGCCGTGGCTGGTCGGGCGGACCACCGTCGCGCTCCGCGGCGACGAGGCGTCCCTCGACCTCGGCGAGGTCAGGTTCGGCCGCGGCGAGGGCAGGGTCGCCCTGGTCGACGACCAGGGCGTCCCGGTGACCATCGACAAGTGGGGCATCATCCAGCGGCCCTTCGCCGGCCGCGGCGGCGGGGTCGTCTCGCACATGGTCGAGGTCGCACAGCAGATCCTGGCCATCCTCCGGGCCGAGTGCGGCATCCGGGCCTGGCTGGCGTTCGGCTCGCTGCTCGGGGCGGTCCGGTCCGGCGGCGTCATCGGCCACGACTCCGACATCGACCTGGCCTACCTCAGCGACCGGCCCACGCCTGCGGCGATGGCGGAGGAGCTGTTCGCCGCCCGGCGCGCGCTGGTCCGCCACGGCTTCCGGGTGATCAACAAGTCCGGCAGCTTCCTCACCGTCCGGTTCACCTCGCCGGACGGCAGCGCCGCGAGCATCGACCTTTACACCTGCTTCCACCTCGGCGGCTACCTGTACGAGACGGCCACGGTGCGTGCCCGGGTCCCTCGCGACGCGATCGAGCCGCTCCGCACGGTGGAGTTCGAGGGCGTCCCGCTGCCGGCGCCGGCTCGCCCCGACGCCCTGCTCGAGGCGTCGTACGGACCCCGGTGGCGGGTGCCGGACCCGGCCTTCCGGCACCGGCCCGGGCCGGAGGTGACCGAGCGCTTCGACGACTGGTTCGGCACCGTGATGCGGCACCGCAGGGAGTGGGAGGTCTACTGGCGAGACGTCCGTCCCCGCAGGCCGGTGCCGTCGACCGGCTTCGCCGGGTGGACCGCCGACCGGCTGCCCGCCGGTGCCCGGGTCGTCGACGTGGGCACCGGGGACGGCGCCGACGCGCTCGAGCTCGGGACCCGCGGCTTCTGCGTCACGGGCCTGGACTACGCGCGGGGAGCCTGGCGGGCCAGCGCGGCCGCTGCGGAGCGCGCCGGGCTGCCGGTGACCTTCGAGACCCTCAACCTCTACGACCTGCGCGACGCGGCCAGCGGCGCCGCGCTGCTGGCGCGTCGCAGCCCGCGGCCCGGGGTCCTCTACACTCGCTCGGTGGTCGACGCCCTGTCGCCGGAGGGGCGGGACAACTTCTGGAGGTTCGCCGACATGCTGCTGCGCGGGGGCGGGTCCGCGTTCGTCGAGCTCGAGGAGCTGGCTGCGCCGGTGCCCGGTGCCCAGGCCCCCCGCTTCTACGGCGACGGCGGCCGGCGCTACCCGGTGCGCGCCGAGGATGTGGTCCGGCGGGCGGCGGCGTACGGCGCCAGGGTCCGCGAGCGCGAGGTCGCGCCGGTCCGGCACCCTGCGGTGGCCCGGCGGCACCGGCTGGTCCTGGACTGGCCCGCCATGCCAGCCCTGGCCGGCCGATGACCCCCGTGACCCCGGCGGCCCTGGTGAGGCTGCCATGACCGAGCGTGTCCACCTGCACGTCGGCGCACCGAAGTCGGGGACGACGTACCTGCAGGGTGTGCTCGACCTCAACCGTGAGCGGCTCGCGCGGGCCGGCGTCCTGGTGGTCGGCGAGCGCCACCTGGACCGGGTCCACGCCGGCCTGGTCGTCCGCGAGGACCCTCGGGTCGCCGGGCTGCCGGAGCCGGCGCGGCGGGCCTGGGAGCGCCTCGTCTCCCAGATCCGCGACTGGCCGGGCCGGACCGCCGTGCTGAGCTACGAGCTGCTCGCCGCCGCGTCCGCCGAGCAGGCCGAGAGGGCGCTGGCCGCCCTCGCCGGCCTGGACGTCCACGTCGTCGTGACCGCCCGGGACCTCGGGCTCGCCGTCTCCTCGGCGTGGCAGGAGCGGCTGAAGTTCGGGCTCACCACCCCGCTCGAGCAGTGGCGACCGCGTCCGGAGAGCGACGGCCCGCGAGCCGAGTGGGGCTGGCGCACGATGGACCCGGCGGGCGTGGCGGCGCGCTGGGGCCGGACCCTGCCACCGGACCACGTGCACGTCGTGACCGTGCCGCGGCGGCCCGCGCCGGCGGAGCTGCTCTGGGACCGGTTCGCCCGGGCCTGCGACCTCGACGTCCCCGGGCTCGACCTGCAGCCGCCGCGCAGCAACGAGTCCCTGGGAGTCGCGGCCGCGGCTCTGCTGCGCCGGGTGAACGAGCACGTCGGCGACCCGGTCACCGGCAGCCGTGAGCAGGCCACCTGGCTGCGCGACGTGCTGGCGCACCGCGTCCTGGCCGGGCTCGACGCCGAGCCGATCGGGGTCACCGACGACCAGTACGCCGAGGCGGTCGGCCGCAGCGAGTCCAGCATCGCCGCCGTCCGCGCCGCCGGGTACGACGTCGTGGGCGACCTCGACGACCTGCGGGCGACCCGTCGGGCGGCGCCGACCCCCGGAGAGGTGAGCGACCCCGAGCTGGTGGACCTGGCCGCCCGCGCGCTCTTCGGGCTGCTGGTCGTGCTGCGCGAGCAGGCGCGCGAGCAGACCCCTGAGTCGTCGTCCTCGGGGGCGGACGGCGCCCCGCGGGCGGGGGCCGGGCTGCGCGGCACCGCGGCCCGCTGGGCCGGCGACCTGGTCACCCGCCGGGTCGACCGCGAGCTCGAGGCGATGGAGCGGCGCGTGGCCGAGCTCGAGACCCGGCTGCGGGAGAGCCGGCGGCTCAACATCCGGCTGGCGATGCTGACCGACCTGGTGACCGAGCTCCTGGTGCCGCGAGAGGGGCGGGACGAGGACGCGGTCGCGGCCCTCGTCTCGGCGTACCGGACCGAGACGCTGTGAGCGGCCCTCCGCACGTGCGCGCGATGTCCCGGGTCGCCGGCGCCTACCGCGCACTCACCCGCCGGGAGCGCGTCGACGCCCTCGCCCGCAGGCTGGACCTCCTGGAGGAGGGGGTCGCGGAGACCGTCATCGTCGAGCAGCGGCTGGAGCCGGAGCTGCGCCACGCCGAGGAGCTGGTCCTCGGCCTTGCCGACCCCGACCCGTCGCGCAGGAAGGGGTAGCCGGCGATGGCGCGACGCCTCGTGCTGCACATCGGCACCATGAAGTCGGGCACCAGCTTCGTGCAGAACGTGCTGCAGGAGAACCGCGAGGTGCTGGCCGAGCACGGGATGCTCTTCCCGGGGCGACGCTGGCGCGACCAGGTGAGCGGCGTGCTGGACCTGATCGAACGTGGAGGGGACCGGCAGCAGCCCATGGCTCCGGACGGCCCGTGGCGGACGATCGCCGCGGAGGTCGACGCCTGGCCGGGCACCGCCGTCATCTCGATGGAGTTCCTCGCGCCGCGGACCCGCCCCAAGATCCAGCAGATCCTCGCCAGCTTCACCGGCGCCGAGGTCGACGTCGTGCTCACCGCGCGGGACCTGTCCCGCAACATCCCCGCGATGTGGCAGGAGTCGGTGCAGAACGCCGGGACCACCACGTGGACGGACTTCCTCGACGCGGTCCGCACCGAGGACAAGCGCTCCGCGGCGGCCCGCTGGTTCTGGCGCCACCAAGGCGTCCCGGGAATCGTCCGGCGGTGGACCAACCAGGTCGGCCGGCAGCACTTCTGGCTGGTCACGGTGCCGCCGGCGGGCGCGCCGCAGGGGCTGCTGTGGGAGCGGTTCGCGGAGACCCTCCCCGTGCCCGCCGACCGGTTCCGGCTCGACGTACGGCGCAACCCCTCCATCGGCGCGGCGTCGGCCATGGTCATGCGCCGGGTCAACGAGCGCCTGGCCGAGGACCCACTGCCCCGCCAGCGCTACCAGCGGTACGCCAAGCACATCTTGGCCAAGGAGGGGCTCGGGGGACGGCCGGCCAGGGAGGCCAACCTCGCCCTGGACGAGCCCTGGGTGGTCAAGCGGGGCGCGCGGCAGGTCGACGCGCTGCGCCGGATCGGACCGCGCCTGGTGGGGGACCTGGCCGACCTGGCCCCCCGCGAGGTGCCCGGCGTCCGCGCCGAGGACATCACCGTCGAGGAGCAGCTGGCCGCTGCGGTCGACGGCCTCGCCCACGTCGTCCGGGAGTGGTCGAGCGGCCGCGGCCGCAGGCCGGGTGGAGGCTCACGCCACGCCTGAGGGTGGCGGACCGTCCCGGGCGACCGCCCTGCTGGACAATGGGCGCGGGTGACGTCGGTGGAGAAGGTGGGTCAGGTGGAGCTCTCGGTCGTCGTGCCCTGCTACAACGAGGAGGACTCGCTGCCCGCCCTGGTCCGGGTGCTCACCTCGGAGCTGGCCGCGCTCACCGACTCCTTCGAGGTGGTCCTGGTCGACGACGGCAGCCGCGACCGGACGCTGCAGATCCTCCGTGAGGTGCACGCGGCCGACCCGCGGTTCCGCTACCTGGCGCTGAGCCGCAACTTCGGCAAGGAGGCGGCGATGCTCGCCGGGCTCAGCCAGTCCCGCGGCGAGGCGGTCGCGATCGTGGACGCCGACCTGCAGCATCCCCCTAGGCTGCTCGCGCAGATGCTGCCGCTGCTCGATGAGGGCTACGAGCAGGTGGTCGCCCGGCGGACCCGGGTGGGAGACCCGCGGTTCCGCAGCTGGCTGGCCCGCCGGTACTACGGCGTGATCAACCGGCTGGTCGAGGTGCGGCTCGAGGACGGGGTCGGGGACTTCCGCGTGCTCAGCCGCACGGCGGTGCGGGCACTGCTCACGCTCGGGGAGTACAACCGGTTCTCCAAGGGCCTCTTCGCCTGGATCGGGTTCACCACCGCGGTGGTGGACTACGAGAACGTGGTCCGGGAGTCCGGTGCCACCAAGTGGCGGATGCGCGACCTGGTCAACTACGGCATCGACGGGGTGCTGTCGTTCAACAGCCGCCCGTTGCGGATGTCGATCCACCTCGGGACGTTCGTCGCGGTGGTGGCGTTCGCCTACGCGCTGTGGGTGCTGGGCGGCGCGATCCTGCACGGCAACCCCGTGCCGGGCTACGTGACCACCATCTGCACGGTGGTCGGCTTCGGCGGCGTGCAGATGATCATCCTCGGCGTCATCGGCGAGTACCTCGGCCGGATCTACGCCGAGACCAAGCGCCGCCCGCACTTCCTGCTCAAGGAGAGCAGCGAGGGTCCGGACCGGACGCC
>JBIOYO010000020.1:0-8122 GCA_044870175.1 Nocardioidaceae bacterium
AGCTGGCCGCGGGCCATCAGGCGGTCGTCGGCGTCACGGGTCTCCACCAGCCACACCTGCTGGCTGCGGCCCTGGTGGATGGGCGTGGCGGTGGAGCGCATCTCGCCGCCGGTCGAGCCGCGGTAGAAGTCGGTGCTGTTGGCCACGCCGACGCAGGTGCCTCGGTCGCCGAACCACATCGCAGAGCCCATGCTGGCCAGCGTCTCCACTACCGCGGCATAGATGCCGCCGTGCACGAGGCCATACGGCTGGTGGTGCTGGTCGGTCGCGGCCCACTCGGCGACGACCTTGCTGCCCGACGCCTCGACGTACCGGAGGCCCACGAACCGGTCCAGCGCGCACAGGGGCATCTGGTCGGGGGCGAGGCCGGCGAGGTCCATGGGAGGAGTCTCCTACGGAGCGGCCTGGGGTCCGTGCAGCAGCCGCTCGAAGGGGACGACGTCGTCGTGCTCGTGGCTGTCGGGGCCGGACGGTGACGGCCGGGCCGGCCGGTCGAGCACCAGGTCGGCGAGCTCGGCCGCCGCTCGATCGACCCGCTCGGAGAGCCGGCCGCCGGCGCGGTCGTCGGTGGCTCCGAAGTCCTCGGTTGCCGCGAACACCCCCGTGGGCACGACGGTCGCGTGCAGGTAGCTGAACAGCGGACGCAGGGCGTGCTCGAGCACCAGGGAGTGCCGGGCGGTTCCCGCGGTCGCGCCCACCAGCACAGGCACGCCCGCGAGAACGTCCTCCTCCAGCACGTCGAAGAAGGTCTTGAACAGCCCCGAGTACGACGCGCTGAAAACCGGCGTCACGGCGACCACGGCGTCCGCGCGCTGCACCAGGTCCACGGCGTCCCGCAGGGCGCCGGTGGGGAACCCGGTCAGCAGGTGGTCGGCCAGCGCGTGCGCCAGGGGGCGCAGCTCCACGACCTCCACGCGGACCTCCTCGCCGGCCGAGCGCAGGCGTGCCACGGTCGCCCCGGCCAGCCGGTCGGCCAGCAGCCGCGTCGACGACGGCTCGCGGAGCCCTGCCGACACCACGACGACCGTGCGCATCAGGCCACCGCCAGCGCCTCGTCGGCGGCCTGCGCCGCCTCGGTGCGTGCGGCGGCGAGCAGGCTCGCATGCGTGGGCGCCTCGGGCACGTGGGCCGGCCGGAGCGCGTCGAGCTCCCTGCGAAGCACCGGCACGACCTCCTCGCCGAGCAGGTCCAGCTGCTCCAGGACCGTCTTCAGGGGCAGCCCGGCGTGGTCCAAGAGGAACAGCTGCCGCTGGTAGTCGCCGACGTACTCACAGAAGCCGAGGGTGCGCTCGATGACCTGCTGCGGCGAGCCCACGGTCAGGGGCGTCTGCGCCATGAAGTCCTCCAGCGACGGGCCGTGCCCGTACACCGGCGCGTTGTCGAAGTACGGGCGGAACTCGGCGACCGCGTCCTGGCTGTTGCGCCGCATGAACACCTGTCCGCCCAGGCCCACGACCGCCTGGTCGGCCGAGCCGTGGCCGTAGTGCTCGAAGCGCCGCCTGTAGAGGGAGACCATCCGCTCGGTGTGCTCCGCCGGCCAGAAGATGTGGTTGGCGAAGAAGCCGTCACCGTAGTACGCCGCCTGCTCGGCGATCTCGGGAGAGCGGATCGAGCCGTGCCACACGAAGGGCGGGACGCCGTCCAGGGGCCGCGGCGTGGAGGTGAAACCCTGCAGCGGGGTGCGGAACCGGCCCTCCCAGTCCACGACGTCCTCGCGCCAGAGCCGGTGGAGCAGGTGGTAGCTCTCCACCGCCAGCGCGATGCCGTCCCGGATGTCCTTGCCGAACCACGGGTAGACCGGCCCGGTGTTGCCGCGGCCGAGCATCAGGTCCAGACGGCCGTCGGAGAGGTGCTGCAGGGTCGCGTAGTCCTCCGCGATCCGCACCGGGTCGGTCGTGGTGATCAACGTGGTCGCCGTCGAGAGGACGATCCGCTCGGTCTTCGCGGCGATGTAGGCCAGTGTCGTGGTGGGCGCGGAGGGGATGAACGGCGGGTTGTGGTGCTGACCGGTCGCGAAGACGTCGAGCCCGACATCCTCGGCCTTCCTCGCGATCGCGACGGTCGCCTTGATCCGCTCGTGCTCGGTCGGGGTCCGTCCGGTCGTGGGGTCCGGGGTGACGTCGCCCACCGTGAAGATGCCGAGCTGCATGTCGTTCGCCTCCGTTGGTTGCAAGTTCAACAATAATGGCAACCAGGTGCGGCCCCAGGCTATTCCGGCGTGTTCGCGTTCGGCCCTCCGAGCAGGTACGGCGTGGTGACCCCGTCGTACATCAGGTGGGCGATCATCCCGTCGCGGGCGTGCTCGAGGTGGTGACAGTGGTCCATCCAGATGCCGGGGTTGTCGGCGAGGAACGCGATCTCGTAGGTCTGCCCGGGCAGGACGTCGAGGGAGTCGACCCACCACGGGCTCCCGGACGCCTCGACGCCGTCCCGGCTGAGCACCACGGCGTGATGTCCGTGCAGGTGCATGGGGTGGCTCTCGCCGGTGCCGTTGTGGATCCGGAACACCGCCACGTCGCCCTCGGCCACGACGTACATCGGTACGTCGGGGTAGAGGTGCCCGTTGATCGTCCACCAGACGCCGGGCCGGCCGTCGAGGAACCCGGGCCGTCGGCCGATGTCGTAGTCGAAGCGCCGGTCGGGCTCGGCCGGGTCGAAGGGGAGCTCCGCCGGCTCGCCGTACGAGAGCAGGTCGAGGTTCTCGGCGGGCTGGTCGGGCAGCGGCGGTGTCTCCGCACCGTCGGGCCCCACGACCAGGGCGGTGGCGCGGCCGACCTGCACGCGGACCGCGTCACCCGAGGCCGGGACGCGCACCTCGATGTCGGCACGGGCACCGGCGGTCACCGCGACGGACCGGCCGTCGACCCGCGCGGGCCGGTTGACGTCACGGCCGTCGACGGCGAGCACGCGGTAGCCGGTGTCCGCCCACACCCGCACCGAGGCGTTGTCGGTGTTGACCACGCGCAGCCGGACCGCTTGCCCGGGCTCGGCGGGCACGGGTACCTCGCCCTCCCGTCCGTTGACGGTCCGCGTGCCCTGGTAGGTGTGTGCGACGGCGACCGCGTCGACGTCCTGCGCGACCCCGTGCCGGGGCAGCACGACCAGGGAGCCCAGCAGTCCGCCGACCACCTGCTCGTGCGAGACCTGGTGGGAGTGGTACCAGTACGTGCCGGTGTCGGGTACGACGAAGCGGTAGGTGTGCGCCTCACCCTCCGCGATGGCGTCCTGCGTGACCCCGGCAACGCCGTCCTCCGCGTTGGGCACGTCGACACCGTGCCAGTGCAGGGTCATCCCGTCCTCGACCGACTCGTTGGTGACCCGCACCTGCACCAGGTCGCCGGTGTGGGCGGTGATCTGGGGGCCGGGCGTGGCGCCGTTCAGCGTGAACCCCTCCACCCGGCGGCCGGACGCCAGCTCGACGGTCCCGGCCCGGGCCACGAGGCCGACCGAGACGTCCGGCCGGCGGCCGCGCGGGCCGGTCAGGGCGGCGACGCTCGTGCCGCTCGACCCGGTGGACTGCCCGGGACCGGAGCGCTGGCCGGGCTCCCCGTGCTGGCCGGGCTCATGGGAGCCCGGCGACGGGCCGCCGCCGGTGTCGGCGTACCCCATCTCCATGACCGACAGCGGGTCAGGCACCAGGCTGCTCCACCACAGCCAGGCCAGCGGCCCGAGCACGGCCAGCGTCGCGACCGACGCGATGACCAGCCGGCGTCGGGCTGGGGTCACGCCCTCACGACGTCGCTGGTCTCACCGGCGGAGGTGTCCGCCTTGGCGGCCCGCCGCCCGGCGTCCAGCGCGCCGGCGAAGATCATCAGCGCCACCAGACCGTGCAGGGCGCCTGCGAACGCCACGCTGCGCCCGCCGAACCCGAGAAGCACCTGCACGACCACGAGCGCCAGCAGCACGCCGGCGACCGGCACCCCTCGTGGCACGTTGGCGAAGAAGGCCACGATCAGCAGCGCCAGCGCGACCAACGGGATCACCATCATCCCGTTGACGGCGTGCAGGGCGAACCCGCCGGCGCCGGTGTAGTCGCCGCTCTCGCTCGCCGCCTTGTCCAGCGTCCCGCCGTCGGAGTCGATCCACACGAACAACCCGGACATCGCGTACACCACCGCCATGGCCTGGACGACGATCTCGACAGCGAGCACCAGGGCCAGGATCTTGTAGGCATTGCGCATGGTGTCCCCTTGGTCCCAGGGGCCCCCCGTGAGCCCCGTGGGCCGCACCGTAGCGCACCCGCGCCGCCGGGCGTCAGCGATTTCTCGGCCTCGTCCGGCCCGTAGTTGGGCACTGTGTATGCTCTGTCCTCGCTTGCCCCTTTAGCTCAGACGGCAGAGCGACTCCATGGTAAGGAGTAGGTCTACGGTTCGATTCCGTAAAGGGGCTCGGGAGCAGGGCTTCGCAGCGTCGGACCGACCAGCTGGCGCGAGGGCGCTGCTCCGGCGGCGGGGTAGCTCAGATGGTTAGAGCACACGGCTCATAATCGTGGTGTCGCGGGTTCGACTCCCGCCCCCGCTACGCAGAGCGGCCCCGGCCAGCGGAAGGGCGGCGGGAACACCGTCGCCGGCCACCGCGTTCAGGGCTGACGGCGACCGACGACCGACGCAGGAAGAGGCACACCGTGGCGAGCAAGACCTCAGACATCCGCCCCAAGATCACCCTGGCGTGCACGGAGTGCAAGGAGCGCAACTACATCACGAAGAAGAACCGGCGCAACGACCCCGACCGGCTTGAGCTGAAGAAGTTCTGTCCGCGCTGCCGCACCCACACCGCGCACCGAGAGACCCGCTGACCTGTGACTCCCGGAGCCCCGGCAGCGTCCCAGCCAGAGGTCACCGGGTTTCGACACGGTATCGCGGCAGGCCGCTCGACCGGTGGTTCCTGAGCTTGTCGAAGGGCTCAACCACCGACGGCGTCGTCCTTTGCTAGCGTCACGGGCCATGGCAGTCGACGCGTCCCTCGCCGGACGCACCTTCCCTCCGACCCGCCCCTACCAGGTCACCGCCGAGCGGATCGCGGAGTTCGCCGCGGCGACCGGCTCCGTGTACGACGGCCGCGGCGCGCCGGCGACGTTCCCGATCGTGGTCGCGTTCCAGGCGATGGCCGCCCTGATGGAGGACCCCTCGGTGGGCATCGCGCTGCACCGCGTGATCCACGGTGACCAGCGCTTCGCGTACACCCGCCCGGTCGTCGCCGGCGACGTGCTGACCGCGGAGCTGACCGTGCGGTCGCTGCGCCAGATCGGCGGGGCCGACATCATCGGAACCAGCAGCGAGCTCACCGACGCCGACGGCCGGCACGTCGTGACCGCCTATGCGACGCTCGTGCACAGAGCCGAGCAGGAGGGTGTGGAGTCGTGACGACGCTGGACAGCTGGCAGCCCGGCCAGGCGCTCGGGCCGGAGGAGTACACCGTCACCCGCGCCGACCTGGTCCGGTACGCCGGCGCCAGCGGCGACCGCAACCCGATCCACTGGTCGGACCGGGTGGCCCGGTCGGTGGGCCTGCCGGGCGTCATCGCCCATGGGATGTTCACGATGGCCCTGGCCGCGCGGGCGGTGGACGACTGGGCCGGGGGCCCTGGGAGGATCCGCGAGATCGGCTGCAAGTTCAGCCGCCAGGTCGTGGTCCCAGACGACGACCAGGGCGTCGTGGTCCGGGTCGCCGGCACCGTCAAGGAGGTCACGGAGGACACCGCCTCGGTTGCGCTCGAGGTGACCTGCGGCGGCGAGAAGGTGCTCGGGCTGCCGAAGGCCGTGCTCGCCAGGTGACCGCGCCGGCCACCGGGTCGCGGGAGCTGCTGGCCGACCTGACCACGCTGCGGCTCGGCGGACCGGCGGAGGTCGTGCACGCAGCCGACGAGACCCAGCTGGTGGCAGCGGTCCGCGAGGCCGATGCCGGCGGCGTCCCCGTGCTGGTGCTCGGCGGCGGCAGCAACCTGGTGGTGGCCGACGAGGGGTTCGCCGGACGCGTGGTGCGCGTCGAGACGCGCGGGGTGGAGACCGTGGGAGACCTGTGCGGCGGCGCCTACGTCACGGTCGCGGCCGGCGAGTCCTGGGACGACCTGGTCACCCTGGCGGTCGAGGAGGGCTGGCTCGGGCTGGAGACGCTCGCCGGGATCCCGGGCTCCGTCGGGGCCGCACCCATCCAGAACATCGGGGCATACGGGCAGGAGCTGTGCTCCTCGGTGGCCCAGGTGCGGGTGTACGACCGGGTGCTGCGCGGGCAGCGCACGTTCGCCTACGCCGACTGCGGGTTCGGGTACCGCACCAGCCGGTTCAAGGCCGACCCCGGCCGCCACGTGGTCGTGTCGGTGACCCTGCAGATGCGCCTGGGCGACCTGGCCCGGCCTTTGGAGTATGCGGAGCTGTCCCGGGAGCTGGACGCCGAGCTCGGCTCCCGGCCGCCTCTGCGCGAGGTGCGCGAGGCGGTGCTCCGGCTGCGCCACCGCAAGGGCATGGTGCTCGACGACTCCGACCACGACACCTGGAGCGCCGGGTCGTTCTTCACCAACCCGGTCCTCGCCCCCGACCGGGTGCCGCCCGGCGCGCCGGCGTACCCGTTGCCCGACGGCCGGGTCAAGACCAGCGCGGCCTGGCTGATCGAGCGCGCCGGCTTCGGCAAGGGCTACGGACTCCACCTGCGCTCCGGGCGGGTGAGCCTGTCCACCAAGCACGCCTTGGCGCTGACCAACCGCGGCGGCGCGACGACTGCCGAGCTCGTGGCGCTGGCCGCGGAGGTGCGCGCCGGAGTGCTCGACCGGTTCGGCATCACGCTGGAGAACGAGCCGGTGCTCGTGGGGGTCACCCTCTGACAGCGGCTCGGACGGTTTGGCCCTGGGCCTCAGCCCGCCGTCGTGAACAGCCAGGAGGTGCCCATGGCGAGCGTCGCCAGGGCGAGGAAGGCGAACGGCACCAGGAGCAGCACCGTCGCGATGACGCCGAGCACGTAGCCCGCCTGCGCCTGCCCGCGACCGCCCCACCGGCCGCCGGAGGCGTCGATCTCGGCGAGGGTCGACCGGCCGATCGCCCAGGCGAACGGGCCGATCAGCCCGCACAGCACCAGCGACAGGATCCCCAGCACGAGCGCGGTCGTGGCCCGGGGATGGTCCGGAGCCGGCGGGTACGGCGACGGGTAGGGCGAGGGGTGGTACGTCACGGGCCCGGGTCCCGGTCACCGCAGCGGCGCCACGTCGGCCGCCGCGATGGCCGCGGTCGTCGTGGTCGACGTGGTCGAGCCCCCGTCGTCCTCGAGGTTGCCGGTGACCCCGAGCACGACGACGAAGGCGATGAGCAGCAAGAACAGCACCAGCAGCACCGTGCCGACCACGCCGAGCACGAAGCCGGTCTGCGCCTGCCCGCGGCCACCCCACCGGCCGCCGGAGGCGTCGATCTCGCGGACCGTCCGCTGGCCCATCACCCAGGCGACCGGCGCGAGGAGGATCGGCAGCCCGCAGGTGAACCCGCCCGCCAGCGCGACGATGCCGAGGACCAGGCAGGTCGTGGCCTTGGGGTGGTTCGGCGCGGCGACCTGTCCGAACGCCGGGTACCCGGGCGCCGACGGGTAGGAGGGGTACTGCGCGTAGCCCTGCTGGCCGTAGCCCTGCTGACCGTACTGGGGCTGGCCGTACTGGGGCTGCCCGTACTGGGGCTGCGCCGGCTGCTGGCCGCCCGGTTGCTGGCTGCCCTGCTGGCCCGCCTGCTCGCGGGCCTGTCGCTCCCAGTAGCCGGCATCGTCCCCGTCACCGGTGCGCGACGGCTCGGGCTCGGGAGCGTCGGGGCGCTGCTCGTCGCGCGGGTCGCTGGTCATGGCGTCCTCATGACGTCATTGTGCCAACCACGCCCCGACGTCCCGGAGGGCGTCGGCCTTCAGGTCCTCTGGCGCGCTCGACGCCCGGAAGGACATGGCCGCCAGCTCGGCCATCGTCTCGTCGGGCAGGCCGTGGCCGGCACGGACGGCGACGTACTGCCCGAGCAGCCGAGGCCCGAACAGAAGGGGGTCGTCGGCGCCGAGGGCGAGCGTCGCACCGGCGTCGAGAAGCGCACGGACCGGCACCTCGGCGACATCGGTGTAGACGCCCAGCGACACGTTCGAGACCGGGCAGACCTCGAAGGCCACCC
>JBIOYO010000021.1:0-2194 GCA_044870175.1 Nocardioidaceae bacterium
CCGGCTCGACCAGGCGGCCGTCGACGTAGATGCCGTCGGTGCTGGACCAGCCGACGTGCAGGCCGTGGGTGACCCCGATGTGGGCGATCATCCGCGACGTGGTGGTCTTGCCGTTGGTGCCGGTGACCGCGACCACGGGCACGTGAGGCCGCAGTGTCCCCGGCGGTGGGCCCGGTGCTGCCGCGCCCACCCGGGCCGCGGCGTCGGCGAGGAGCGTGCCGAGGTCGCCCGACGGCAGCCCGTCGAGCACGGCGGCCACGGCGGTGCCGAGGGCCTCGGCGCGCTGCCGGCTGCGCCACGGGAAGGCCACCACGACCTGGTGCACGTCGGCGCCGGGCCGGACGCGCACCGCCAGCCGGGTGGTGCCGGAGTCGCGCGCCACCTGCCGTACCAGCCGGGCCACCGCGCGCACCGCGAAGCGCTGCCGGAAGCCGGACCCGGGCGGGCCGGGCCGGGCGCTCGGGAGGCCGATGAGGTCGGCGAACCGCCGCGCGCGGTCCTCGCCCGCGTCGACGAGCGGGCCGAGGTCCAGGGTCAGCTTCACCGCGGCCCTGGGGAAGTACAGGTTCGGCCCCTCCAGGACTCTCAGCTCGACCAGGGCGCCGGGCTCGGGCACGCGCTCAGGCGCCGGTGGCGTGGAAGCCCCCGTCGACGTGGACGATCTCCCCCGTGGTCGCGGGGAAGAAGTCCGACAGCAGGGCGACCACCGCCTTGGCCGTGGGCGCGTGGTCGGTCTCGTCCCACCCGAGCGGGGCGCGGTCCTTCCACATGGTCTCCAGGTCCTCGAAGCCCGGGATCGCCTTGGCGGCCAGGGTCTTCAGTGGACCGGCGGACACCAGGTTGACCCGGATCCCGTCGGGGCCGAGGTTGCGGGCGAGGTACCGCGAGCAGGACTCCAGGCCAGCCTTGGCCACGCCCATCCAGTCGTACGCCGGCCAGGCGACCGTGGCGTCGAAGGTCATCCCGACCACCGACGAGCCCGAGGACATCAGCGGCTTGCAGGCCACCGCCAGCGAGGCCAGCGAGTACGCCGACACCTGCACGGCCTGGGCCACGTCCGGCCACGGGCCGGTGAGGAACCTGCCGCCGAGGAGCGTCTCGGGGTTGCCGTAGGCGATGGAGTGGACCAGCCCGTCCAGGCCGTCGACGTGCTCGCCGAGCAGGTCCGGCAGCCGCTCCAGGTGGGAGTCGTCGGTCACGTCCAGCTCGACGACCGGCGCCTCGGCCGGCAGCCGGCCGACGATCCGCTTGGTGATGGCGAGCGCGCGGCCGAAGTTGGAGACCACGACGGTGGCGCCCTCCTCCTGCGCGACGCGGGCCACCGCGAAGCCGATCGAGGTGTCCATCGTGACGCCGGCGACCAGGATGCGCTTGCCCTCGAGGATGCCCATGTCCGTCGTACTCCGTCCTGAAGGTGGTCAGTGCCCCATGCCGAGGCCGCCGTCGACCGGGATCACCGCGCCGGTGACGTACGCCGCTCCGGGCGAGGCCAGCCAGACGACGGCGTCGGCGACCTCGGCAGTCGTGGCGTAGCGGCCGAGCGGGATGGCCGCCTTGTACTCTGCCTTCTTCTCCTCCGGCAACACCTGCGTCATCTCGGTCTCCACGAACCCGGGCGCGACCACGTTGGCGGTGATCGACCGGCTGCCGAGCTCGCGGGCCATCGACCGGGCCATCCCCACCAGGCCCGCCTTCGAGGCGGCGTAGTTGACCTGCCCGGGCGAGCCGTACAGGCCGACGACGGAGGAGATGAACACGATCCGCCCCCGCCGCAGCCGCAGCATGCCCTTCGCGGCCCGCTTGGCCACGCGGAAGGAGCCGGTGAGGTTCGTCTCGATCACCGAGGACCACTCGTCGTCCGACATCCGCAGCAGCAGGGTGTCCTTGGTGATGCCGGCGTTGGCGACCAGCACCTCGACCGGGCCCTGCTTTTCCTGGATCTCCGCGAACGCCCGGTCCACGTCGTCGGCGTCCGTGACGTCACAGCGAACGGCGAGGAAGCCGTCCGGGGGCTCACCGCTGCGGTACGTCACCGCCACGTCGTCGCCGGCCGCGACGAAGGCCTCGGCGATCGCCCGGCCGATGCCGCGGTTGCCGCCGGTGACCAACACCGATCTGCTCACGGATGCGCCTTCCTGGTCGGGTCTGCCCGCGACGCTATCGGATACCGGCGGGTACGCCGACCGTGCCCGGG
>JBIOYO010000022.1:0-2911 GCA_044870175.1 Nocardioidaceae bacterium
GGGAACTCCGGCCCTAACCCCCTCAGTAGACTCCGAGCCACTCTTGGCAGAGGTCGGGCACAGGATCCGGCCCGGAGGCCGTGGCTGTCACGGCTCGACCAACACCATCAAGAGGGCTCTCAGCCCGGCTCGAAGGAGAACGCATGTCCCGGGTCCTTCTCACCGCCGAGAGCGGCGGAAGCTCCGTGGAACTCTCTGGCGGCAACCTGGTCTGGGTCGTCATCGTCCTGCTGATCGCGCTCGGCGCGGTGGGCATGGCGCTGGTGTTCCGGGCCAAGGTCCTGGCCGCCGGCGAGGGCACGGACAACATGAAGCGCATCGCCCAGGCGGTCCAGGAGGGCGCGGCGGCCTACCTCGGGCGGCAGTTCCGCACGCTCGCCATCTTCGCCGTGGTGGCCTTCCTCGTGCTGCTGGCGCTGCCCGCCGACGACCTGACGCTCCGGGTCTTCCGCTCGGTGTTCTTCCTCGTCGGCGCGGGGTTCTCCGCCTCCATCGGCTACCTGGGTATGTGGCTTGCCGTCCGGGCCAACCTCCGCGTGGCGGCCGCCGCGGAGTCCGAGGGCCGGGACCCGGCCATGAACGTCGCCTTCCGGACCGGCGCCGTGGTCGGCATGTCCACCGTCGGGCTCGGCCTCCTCGGCGCGTCGGTGGTGGTGCTGCTCTTCCAGGGGGACGCCCCCACGGTGCTGGAGGGCTTCGGGTTCGGCGCGGCGCTGCTCGCGATGTTCATGCGGGTCGGCGGCGGCATCTTCACCAAGGCCGCCGACGTGGGAGCGGACCTGGTCGGCAAGGTGGAGCAGGGAATCCCTGAGGACGACCCCCGCAACGCCGCCACCATCGCCGACAACGTCGGCGACAACGTGGGCGACTGTGCGGGCATGGCCGCGGACCTCTTCGAGTCCTACGCGGTCACGTTGGTGGCCGCGCTGATCCTCGGCTCGCGGGCCTTCGGCGAGCACGGGCTGGTCTTCCCGCTCATCGTCCCCGCCATCGGCGCCCTCACTGCGGTGCTGGGCGTGTTCCTGTGCCGGCCGCGGCCCGGCGAGGGTGGCCTGGTCACGATCAACCGCGCCTTCTACATCTCCGCGGGCGTCTCCGCGGTCGCCTGCACCGTCGCCGCGTTCGCCTACCTGCCCGGCAGCTTCGCAGAGCTGGGTGTAGACCCGAGTGTCGCCTCTGAGGGCAACCCCCGGCTGATCGCCGCCGGTGCGGTCCTGATCGGCATCGTGCTCGCTGCGCTCATCCTCGGCCTCACCGGCTACTTCACCGGCACCGAGCACCGGCCGGTCAAGGACGTCGCCGGGACGTCGCTGACCGGCGCGGCCACGGTGATCCTGTCCGGCCTGTCCGTCGGTTTCGAGTCCGCGGTCTACACCACGCTGGTGATCGGGTCGGCCGTGTACCTCGCCTTCCTGATCGGCGCCGGCCAGATCATCGTCGCGTTCGCGGCGGTCGCTCTCGCCGGCTGCGGTCTGCTCACCACCGTCGGGGTCATCGTCGCGATGGACACCTTCGGCCCGGTCTCCGACAACGCCCAGGGCATCGCGGAGATGTCCGGCGACGTGCACGGCGAGGGGGCGCAGATCCTCACCGAGCTGGACGCGGTCGGCAACACCACCAAGGCGATCACCAAGGGCATCGCGATCGCGACCGCTGTCCTCGCGGCGAGCGCGCTGTTCGGCTCGTACACCAGCGTGATGTCCGACGCCCTGGACGAGGTCAGGGTGTCCGGCGAGGTGGGTCGCCTGACCCAGCTCACCTTTGCGTTCGACGTGTCCTACCCCAACGTCCTGGTCGGCCTGCTGCTCGGCGTCGCCACCGTCTTCCTCTTCTCCGGCCTGGCGATCAACGCGGTCGGCCGGGCGGCCGGCGCGGTCGTGATGGAGGTGCGCCGGCAGTTCCGGGAGATCCCCGGGATCATGGAGGGCACCGGGCGGCCGGAGTACGGCAAGGTGGTCGACATCGTCACCCGCGACTCGCTGCGGGAGCTGGTTACGCCCGGCTTGCTGGCGATCATGGCGCCGATCGCGGTCGGCTTCGGGCTCGGCGTCGGGCCGCTGGCCGGCTTCCTCGCCGGCGCGATCGGCGCGGGCACGCTCATGGCGGTGTTCCTGGCCAACTCCGGCGGCGCGTGGGACAACGCCAAGAAGCGGGTCGAGGACGGCCACCACGGCGGCAAGGGCTCCGAGGCGCACGCAGCCACCGTCATCGGCGACACCGTCGGGGACCCGTTCAAGGACACCGCCGGACCGGCGATCAACCCGCTGATCAAGGTGATGAACCTGGTCTCCCTGCTGATCGTCGCAGCGGTGGTGAAGCTGTCGGTCGGCGAGGACGCCAACGTGCCTCTGCGGATCGCCATCGCGGTCGTGGCGTTCCTGGTCATCGTCACCGCGGTGTACGTCTCCAAGCAGCGCTCGCACGTGATCGGCGACGAGTCCGCCTCGGCGGCGCACCGCGCGGAGGTCTGACCTCGGTCCGACCGGGCCGGGTTGACAGCAGGGGCTACCGTCTTGAGCTGCACCGCGGACCGGGGTTCCCCGGGCGGTCCCCTCGAAGGAGCAGGTAGCAGGAGTGGCATCGACGGCAGCCGGGCAGAAGCTCGTCATCGTGGAGTCGCCGGCGAAGGCGCGCACGATCGCGGGCTATCTCGGCGACGACTACGTGGTGGAGTCGTCGATCGGCCACGTCCGCGACCTCCCGGAGAGCGCGGCGGACATCCCTGCCAAGATCAAGAGGGAGAAGTGGGCGCGGCTCGGTGTGGACGTGGACAACCAGTTCACCCCCTACTACGTGGTCAGCCGGGAGAAGCGCCCGCACATGACCAAGCTCAGGGGCCTGCTCAAGGGCGCCAGCGAGCTCTACCTGGCCACCGACGACGACCGTGAGGGCGAGGCGATCGCCTGGCACC
>JBIOYO010000023.1:0-5263 GCA_044870175.1 Nocardioidaceae bacterium
GGCATCGCTGGCAGAGCTTCCGGCCGGCGTGGTACGACGGTTGCACGACGGCGGGGCCGGGTACACCGACGCCGTACCCACCACCCCGCCCCGACACCTGCGGAGGATGCGATGAGCAGCACCAACGAAGAGCCCCTGGGCGACGACGAGATCGTGACGCAGGGGACCGCCGACCCGTCGCTGCCGGGAGTCGACACGGACGCCGACGGGACCGACGGCGACGCCACCGACACCACGGACGGCGACGCGAGTGACTCCGACGGCACCGACGCGGACGGCGCCGACGGCGACGCGACGGACACCACCGACGGGGACGCAGCGGACGGCGGCGACGCGGACGGGACCGACGGCACCGACGGCTGACCGTCTCGTTGGACGCGCTCGACCTGCTGAGCGGGGACGCCCGGACCTTCGTGGAGAAGGTCTGGGCGTCTCGTGTCCACCTCCACCGCACCGACCCCGGACCGCTGGCCGGGCTGCTGCCCCTGGACGCCGTCGACCGGCTCCTCACCACCACCGCGATCCGCACCCCCGCCGTCCGGCTGGCGCGCGACGGGTCGGTGCTCCCGGCCCGTGAGTACACGCGGTCCGGGGCCAGCCTCGCCGGGCAGCCGCTCACGGGCCTGGTCGACGGCAGGAAGGTGCTGGACCTCTTCGACGCCGGCGCGACCGTTGTGCTGCAGGGGCTGCACAGGTACTGGCCGCCGCTGACCGAGCTGGTCCGCGACCTTGAGGCGAGCCTCGGTCACCCCTGCCAGGCCAACGCCTACCTGACCCCGCCCGGCGCGCAGGGGTTCGCGGTGCACTGCGACAGCCACGACGTCTTCGTCGTCCAGACCCATGGCAGCAAGCGGTGGGAGGTGCACGACCCGGGCGACGGGACCGTCCAGGAGGTCCTGCTCGAGCCCGGCCTGTCGATGTACCTGCCCAGCGGCACCCCGCACGCCGCGCGCGCCGAGCACGGCGTGTCGCTGCACGTCACCATCGGGGTCAACCAGGTCACCTGGCGCGAGGTCCTGCAGCGCGCCGTCACCAGGCTGCTCGGGGACGAGGAGTACGCCGGGCACGTGCCGGCCGGCTACCTCGACCGGCCCGGCGACTTCGAGGAGGGGCTCGCGCGGCGGCTCGTGGGCCTGGCGGGCGGGGTCCGCGACCTCGACGCCGCGGCGCTCGTCCGGGAGCAGGCCGACCGGTTCCTGACCTCGCGCCCCTCCACCCTGTCCGGAGGGCTCGCCGACCGGCTCCTCCTGGCAGACCTCGCCGACGACACCGTCGTACGGCGACGGCCCGGGTCGTTCTGCGTGCTCCGCGAGGAGGGCGAGCGGGTGCGGGTGCTGCTCGGGGACCGCTCGCTGCTGATGCCGTCGCGGCTGCGCCTGCCCATGAGCTTCGTGCGCGACCGTCGTGATCGGTTCGCACCGTGCGACCTCGCCGCCTGGCTGGACCCGGAGAGCCGCCTGGTGCTGGTCCGGCGGCTGGTCCGGGAAGGGCTGCTCGAGGTCGCCCGGTGAGCGACCCGTGACCGCCGGCTTCCGGTGCACGGACGCGAGCATCGGCCGCGACGAGGACGCGGCCGGGACAGCGTCGACGGTGCGCGCGTTCGTCCTGGTCGAGGGGCCGGGGCCGTGGGGCCCGGACGCGGTGGCCGAGAACCGGCTGCCGCGGGAGCTCGGTGCCTTCGCGGAGGCGGCCGCTGTGGCGCGGGTGCGGCTGCTGCTGGTCAGGCGGCCGGGGCGACGGACCACCGGGCCGGGGCGGGTGTTCGCGGCGTACGCCGGCCCGGACCGGCAGTGGCTGGAGGCCGGGACCTTCGCCGAGCTCCCCCGTCTGGACCTGGCCGCGCTCGCCCGAGGGCGGCCGGCCGGGCTCGCGCGCAGCGAGGAGGACCTGTTCTGCGTCTGCACGCACGGCCGTCATGACGTGTGCTGTGCGGAGCTCGGCCGGCCGGTCGCGGCCGCGCTCGCTGCGGTCCGCCCGGCGCAGACCTGGGAGGTGTCGCACATCGGCGGCGACCGGTTCGCGGCCAACCTGCTCGTGCTGCCGGCGGGGCTGTACTACGGCCGGGTGCAGGCCGGGGAGGTCGTCGCGCTGGCCGAGGCACACCGGCGTGGCGAGGTCACGGTGGACCGGCTGCGCGGGCGCACGTCGATGGGGTTCGCGGCGCAGGCTGCGGAGGTCTTCCTGCGCCGCAGCACCGGGCTGGCCGGGCTGGACGCCCTGCGGCTCACCGGCCACGAGGTGGCCGGTGAGGTGACGCGGGCCACCTTCGCGACATCCGACGGCGCCGGGTGGCAGGTGACCGTCCGCGTCGAGCACGCGGCGCCGGCGCAGCTGACCTGCCGGGCTCGCCGCGAGGGCCGGGCGCCGGTGCACCGGCTCGTGGCGATCGAGCGGGCCGGCTGACCCGGGCGCTACCGGGGGCTGGTGTCCTCCGGTGGCCGGCCCGCCGCGCGGAGGGTCACCGAGCCGCGCGCCACGCTGGCCCAGGAGCCGGCGACGCCGAAAACCGCGAGCGCCGACGTCTTCATCGGGACGTAGCCGCCGGCCAGCTGCCAGACGAGCTCCTCCATGCCCGGGTTGTGGCCGACCAGGACGACCGTGGCCGCGTCGTCGGGGAGTCCCCAGATGACCTCCAGCAGCTCGGCCGCCGAGGCGACGTACATCTTGTTCTCGACGACCGCCTTGGCGGGGGCGAGCTCTGCGGAGATCAGCTCCCAGGTCTCGCGGGCGCGCACGGCCGGGGAGATCACACCGAGGTCGACGCCGGGAAGGTTCGCAGCGAGCCAATGCCCGGCCTCGGGTGCCTGGCGCCGCCCGCGGGCGGCGAGCGGTCGACGTGTGTCCGGGCCGGCCACGGACCAGTCCGACTTGGCGTGCCGGAGCAGCACCAGCGTCCGGTCTGTGTGGGTCATGCGGTTGCCTCCTTCGTCACGGTGCCACCTTGTCACGGTGCCAGTTCGTCAGGGTGCCGGTTCGCACGGTGGCACGTCGTCACGGTGGCACGGTTGGCGTCGCCTCGCCGCGGCGGGGTTGGTCCCCTCGCTGTTCTCCGGCTTACCACGGTGCGTACGTCGTGGTGAGCGGCGAAGGGCCCGCATCCCATGGGAATCTGCCCCGCTCCCCCGGCTCACTCGTCGTCGGCCGTCGTCTCCCCGTGCGTGCCGGGTCGCGGCGCCCACGGCAGCTCCTCGGAGGGACGGACGACGATCAGCCGGTCGCCGCGGGCGAGCTGGGTGACCACCGGGTCGAAGTATCGGTAGACCGTGCCGTCGCGGACCACGGCGATGACCTGGTCGGGCAGCTGCTGCGGCTGCTTGCCGACCTCCGGCACCAGGAGGTCCCGCTCGGCGACCTCCAGCCCCTCGCCGTAGGTGAGCAGGTCGCCGATGACCGAGCCCAGCGACGGGCTGACCGAGGACAGCCCTAGCAGGCGGCCGACCGCGTCGGAGGAGGTGACGACGGCGTCGGCGCCGCTCTGCCGGACGAGAGGGACGTTGTCGTCCTCACGCACCGCGGCGACGATGTAGGCCCGGGTGTTGAGCTGGCGGGCGCTGAGCACCGACAGCACGGTGGAGTCGTCGCGGTCGGTGGTGATGATGACGTGCGTCGCCTTCTGCACGCCGGCGCGGCGCAGGACGTCGCGGCGGGTGGCGTCACCGGTGACCACGGTGAGCCCGTCGGCGTGCGCCTCCTGCAGCGCGTCGGGGCTCGGGTCGACCACGACGACCTTGTCCGTCGGAGTGCCGTTGTTGCGCATCGTGTCGACGGCGCTGCGCCCCTTCCTGCCGTAGCCCACCACGACGACGTGCTCGTCCATGTGCCTCCTCCAGCGGGCCACCTTGAACATCTCGCGCCCCTGGCTGGCCAGGACCTCCAGTGTGGTGCCGATCAGCAGCACCAGGAAGGCGATCCGCAGCGGGGTGATCACGAACGCGTTGACCATCCGGGCCGACTCGGTGAGCGGCGCGATGTCGCCGTACCCGGTCGTGCTCAGCGTGACGGTGGTGTAGTAGATCGCATCGGGCAGGCTCACCGTGTAGTTGTGCGCGACGTCGTTGTTGTCGCGGTAGCCGTCGCGGTCGACGTACACGATGAGCACCGTCAGCGCCATCACCCCGAGCGCCATGACCAGCCGGCGCGACAGCGCCCACCACGGAGACCTCACCACCTCCGGGAACCGGACGGTCCCCAGTGCGCGCTGGGTCTCGGGGTCGGGCACGGATGAGAATGTACGCCGCACCGCAGGCCGCGCCAGCGCCCCTCGCCGCGTCAGCGGCAGCGGGCACACCCGTGCGTCAGCCGGCGACGTCGCCGTAGATGTAGGTGACCCGCTCCGCGCCGTCGCTCGAGCCGGAGCTGGTCAGGGTGACGAACCTGAACTCGTCTCCTGGCCGAGGGGTGGTCGCGCCCTGCGTGCGCCGCCAGGTGCCGCAGAGCACGCCGTCGTCGTCCGCGCCGGCGAGGTCCGCCACCGCGTCGCCGCGGAGGCACAGCCGGCTGCCGGACCGCTGGTAGCTCTCCACCTCCGCGGTGGTGGTCTGGTTGCCGCTGGGTCCGGCGACGACGCCCACCAGGTAGCCGCCCAGCAGGCACAGGCCGGCCGCGGCGACGGCGACCGGGGTGGGCAGGGTGACGTTCCGCATCGGGTCCTTCTCGCGGGCGGCTGTACCCGGCCATTGTCCCGGGTCGGCCCGGGTCGCGGGGTGCGCATAGCACTCGGCGTGTCTCCCTCAGCCTGCCTCGACGACCGCGCCACCGCCGGGAAGCGCCAGCAACCAGGGCGCCGCCTGCGCCTGGGGCAGGGGGACCACGCCAGGCCCGGCCAGCGCCCGGCACAGCTCGAGGCGGTCCGCGCGCTGGGCGCCCACCAGCGCCAGGGTCCGGCCCAGGGTGAGCTCGCGGAGCCGCGCCACACCCGCTCCGGTCGCCGTGCTGACGGCGAGGCCGCGCACCGGCCGGCCCTCCGGACCGGTAAGGGGCCCTGTCAGCCTGGCCAGGACGGCGCCTGGGTTTGACACGCGCTCCGCGCCGGTCAGCACCAACACCAGCTCGGCGCTGGCGGCGTCGGCCAGGCCGGCCGCCCGGCGCAGCGTGCCGGGGCCGGGCAGCGGGCCCGCTCGCACCACCACGCCGAGCAGGTCCACGTTGGCTGCGACCACCGGCCCGTCCGGCAGGTCCCGGCGCAGGGCGGTGTGCCGGGGCAGCACCCGCTCGAGGGTGACCCGGTGGTCCGGCCAGTCCCGCAGGAGCACCCAGTCCCCCG
>JBIOYO010000024.1:0-2275 GCA_044870175.1 Nocardioidaceae bacterium
CGCCCCGCCGATCCCCGTGCCCAGCGTCACGCACAGCACGAACCGGTGGCCCACGCCCGCGCCGAACCGGCACTCCGCCAGGGCCGCGGTGTTGGCGTCGTTGTCCACGACCACGGGCAGCCGCACCCGGTCGGCGACGGCGGCCCGGAGCGGCTCGCGCCGCCAGTCCAGGTGCGGGGAGAACATCACCACGGACCGGGTGGCGTCCACGAAGCCGGCCGCGCCGATGCCGACCGCCGCGATGTCGTAGCGCCGGGCGAAGAGCTCGACCAGCTCGACGATGGTGTCCTCCACGACGCGGACGTCGTTGCCCACGGTCGGCCGCCGCTCCACCCCCAGCACGTGGCCCGAGGAGTTGACCACCCCCGCGAGGACCTTCGTGCCGCCGATGTCCACGCCGACGGTGAGCGGGTCCCACCGCATCATCCGTGGCCGGCGTACCGGGCCCTCCGTCATGGGTGTGAGAGTAGTGGCCGTGATCAGTTCGGCAGCGGAGGTGAGCGGGCTCGGCACGATCCTGGGCGTCTGGGCGCATCCCGACGACGAGGCCTACCTGTCCGGCGGGGTCATGGCGATCGCCCGGCGAGCGGGGTGCCGGGTGGTGTGCGTGACCGCGACCCGCGGCGAGCTCGGCACGAGCGACCCGGTGACCTGGCCGCCGGACCGGCTCGCGGCCGAGCGGACCCGGGAGCTGGCCCGGTGCCTGGCGATCCTCGGCGTCGAGGAGCACCACTGGCTGGGATACCACGACGGACGTTGCGCCGAGGTGCCCGCGTCCGAGCCGGTCGACCGGTTGCGCTCGGTCATGGAGGCGGTGCGTCCGGACACCGTGCTCACGTTCGGCCCGGACGGGATCACCGGTCACCTGGACCACCAGACCGTGGGTGCCTGGACGGCCGAGGCGTTCCGGCGTACGGCGCCGAGGGGGGCGAGACTCCTGCACGCCGCCACCCCCGAGCGTCGCGCGGCAGACTGGGCCGAGCTCAACGCCGACCTCGGCGTGTTCGAGCCCGGCTACCCCGTCGTCGTGCCCCACGACCGGCTGGCCCTCGACGTGGTGCTGCCCCCGGACGTGCTGGAGCGCAAGGTGGACGCGCTCACCGCTCAGACCACCCAGACGGCGGGCCTGCTGGAGCTCCTGGGCCGGGACCGCTACGGCGCGTGGGTGAGCGAGGAGACCTTCGCGGAGGCTCTGCCGAGCCCCGGCACGGACGCGTGAGGTGCCGTTCGATCGCCAGACGGGCGACCTCCAGCCCGGTCAGCGGCCGGCGCCGCCGTCATCGACCGGGCGGCCGGCCTGCTGCTGCGCCACCCTGGTCAGGACCAGGAAGTCGGCGTCCGCCCAGCCGCGGTCACAGGCGGCGTCCAGCTGCGCCTCGACACCGTCCAGCAGCGGCATCGGGACGCCGACGGCCGCGCCCTGCCCGATCGCCAGGCGGACGTCCTTCAGCAGGTCGGCGGTGCGGAACGTGGTGGTGTAGTCGCGGTTCCGCAACGCCTCCCCCTTGTAGCGGAGGAACCGGCTGGACATCACCGTGGAGTCCAGCGCGTCGAGCACGGTCTCCCGCGGCACGCCCGACGCCTCGGCCATCACGACCGCCTCGGCGAGGACCTGCATGGTGCCGGCGAGGAGCATGTTCGTGGCCAGCTTCACGACCCGGGCCTCCTCGGCATCGCCGACGACCACCTGCCTGGTGGTGATGTCGTCCAGCACCGGCCGAGCAGCCTCGAGGGCGGCGGGCGGCCCGGACAGCAGCAGGCCCGCGGCGCCGGCGCGGACGACGGCAGCGGTGCCGCTCACACCGCCGCGGACGTAGTGCACGCCGCCCTCGGCGGCGGCCGTCGCGACGTCTTCTGAGGAGGCCACGTCCACGGTCGACAGGTCGACCAGGGTGCTGCCCTCGGCCATGGCTGCCACAGCCCCGCGGTCGAGGAGCACGTCGCGCAGCGCCCGGCCGTCGGTGAGCATGCTGACCACGACGGGTGCAGCCCCCGCGGCCTTCGCCACGTCGGTCTCGACGTGCACCCGGGGACCGGCCAGGGCGCGGGCGCGGTCGGGGGTGCGGTTCCACACTGTCACCCTGCGGCCCGCGTCGACCCAGCGGCCGACCAGGGCGGCGCCCATCTTGCCCGTGCCCAGCAGGACGACGTCGGAGGTGGCCATGACAGATTCTCACCCGCCGCGGCGCCGACCGCGGGTCCGGCCTGCAGATGTGTCGGCCCAGGCCGCGGTGTCGGGTCCCAGAACGTACGACGGCCCCAGCTCCGCACTCGA
>JBIOYO010000025.1:0-5560 GCA_044870175.1 Nocardioidaceae bacterium
CGAGGCGCCCGGCAGCACGATCCTGGTCTGCCTGTCCGGCCGCGGGGACAAGGACATGGAGACCGCGATGGCGTGGTTCGGCCTGGGTGACCCGGAGGAAACGGCCGGCGACCCCGGCGACGACCGGGGGGGCAGGGAGGGCTCGCCGGCGTGACCGCGCTGTCCGACGCCTTCGCGAAGTCCCGCGCCGACGGCCGCGCCGCGCTGGTCGGCTACCTGCCGGCCGGCTTCCCCTCCGTGGCCGGGGGGATCCGGGCCATGTCGGCCATGGTCGACGCCGGCTGCGACGCCATCGAGGTGGGCCTGCCCTACAGCGACCCAGTGATCGACGGGCCGACGATCCAGGCCGCCGCGCAGCAGGCCCTGGAGGCGGGCGCCCGCACGACCGACGTCCTCCGCACGGTCGAGGCCGTGGCCGGCAAGGGCGTCGCCGTCGTCGTGATGACGTACTGGAACCCGGTCGAGCGCTACGGCGTGGACCGGTTCGCCACCGACCTCGCCGCTGCCGGCGGCTCCGGCCTGATCACCCCGGACCTGGTCCCCGACGAGGCCGAGCCCTGGCTGGCCGCCTCGGCCGAGCACGGCTTGGACCGGGTGTTCCTGGTCGCCCCCTCCTCCACCGACCGCCGGCTGCGCAGCACGGTCGAGGCCTGCACCGGCTTCGTGTACGCCACCGCGGTCATGGGAGTCACCGGCGCCCGGGAGAGCACCAGCGCGCTGGCCGAGCCCCTGGTGGCCCGCACCCGCGCGGTCACCGACCTTCCGATCGGGGTCGGCCTCGGCGTCTCCGACGGCGCCCAGGCCGCCGAGGTGGCCCGGTACGCCGACGGGGTCGTCGTCGGCTCGGCGTTCGTCCGGAGGCTCCTCGACGCCGAGGACGAGCGGTCCGGTCTGGCAGCGCTCCGGGCCCTGACCGAGGACCTGGCCGCCGGGGTGAGGCGTGGTTGAGCCGGCCGCTCGCCGGCGCCGCGTGGCCGCAGCCGCCCTGCTGGGCACGGCGCTGCTGACCGTGTGCGGATGCGGCTCCGGCGCCGCAACCCCGGGCGCGGCGTCCTCCGACGTCGTGGTCGCCGACGACGACGGGCTGAACGGCGCCGTGCTCACCTCGCCGTACACCCTCGGCGACGCCACCCTCACCGACACCGCCGGTGACCCGCTCCGGCTCCCCGGCGACCTCGACCACGACGTGACCATGCTGTTCTTCGGCTACACCTCGTGCCCCGACATCTGCCTGGCGGTCACGGCCGACCTCGCCTCGACGATGACCCGGCTCGACCCCGGCGACGCCGAGCGGGTCGGCATGCTGTTCGTGACCAGCGACCCGGCCCGGGACGACCCGGCCACCCTGCGGCGCTACCTGGACCGCTTCGACCCCCGGTTCGAGGGCGCCACCGGGCGGCTGGACGCCATCGTCGACCTGGCCCGCTCCGTCAAGGTGCCGGTCGAGCGCGGCGAGAGGCTGCCGACCGGCGGCTACGCGGTCAGCCACGGCACCGCGGTGCTCGGCGTGCTCCCGGACGGCACCGTGCCCGTGGTGTGGACGCAGGGCACGTCGCCGGCCAGGATCGCCGAGGACCTGCACACGATCCTCACCGACGGCGTCCCCTCCGGCGGGGGCGACGGCTGATGCCGCTCACGATCCCCAGCCCCGGCCAAGGGGTGTGGTACCTCGGGCCGCTCCCGGTGCGCGGCTACGCGCTGTGCATCATCGCCGGCGTCGTCGCGGCGGTGATGATCGGCGAGCGGCGCTGGGTCGCGCGCGGCGGCCGGTCCGGCCAGGTCGCCGACGTCGCGGTCTGGGCGGTGCCGTTCGGCATCGTCGGCGGGCGGCTCTACCACGTGCTCACCGACAGCGGCTGCTACATCGGGGGCGGGGACCGCTGCGGCGGCGTCTACAAGGGACCGTGGGGGGCGCTCTACATCTGGCAGGGGGGTCTCGGCATCTGGGGCGCCATCGCCCTCGGCGCCGTCGGCGCCTACATCGGCGCCCGCCGGGCCGGCATCTGCTTCCCACCCTTCGCCGACGCCCTCGCCCCGGGCATCCTGGTCGCCCAGGCGATCGGGCGGTGGGGGAACTGGTTCAACCAGGAGCTTTTCGGCAAGCCGCTGGACGCCTGGTGGGCCCTGTCGATCCCGGACGTCGACAAGCGGCCGGCCGGGTACGCCCAGTACGACACCTTCCACCCCACGTTCCTCTACGAGTGCCTGTGGGACCTCGGCGCCGCCGCCGTCGTGGTGTGGGCGGACCGGCGGTTCCGGCTCGGCCACGGCCGGGTCTTCGCGCTGTACGTGATGGCCTACTGCGCCGGCCGCGGCTGGATCGAGTACCTGCGGATCGACCCGGTCGAGGCCAGCGACGTCTTCGGCCTGCGGCTGAACGTGTGGACGTCGGTCGTGCTCTTCGCCGGCGCCCTGACCTACTTCGTCGTGGTCGGACGCCGGCATCCCGGCCGGGAGGAGCAGGTGCTCCGCGACCCCCAGCCCGAGGCCGTCGAGCCCGACCAGGACGCCACCGCCGGCTGAGCCGGACCGCCCCCATGCGGTAGTCTTCGAGTCCGCCTGGGCCAATGTCGTCCCGCGCAGCCCTGCACGCACGCACACCACCGCGCGGCCCGCGCGACAGCGGGCCCGTCGGGGTGTCACGACGACTCGCTGAGGGTGGCCCGATGCACGCACTGCCCCCGCCCCAAGGGCTCTACGACGGCCAGCAGGAGCACGACGCCTGCGGTGTCGCGTTCGTGGCGACGCTCAGCGGCGTCCCCAGCCACGACATCGTCGTCAAGGCCATCACCGCGCTGCGCAACCTGGAGCACCGCGGCGCCGTCGGGTCCGAGCCGGACTCCGGCGACGGGGCGGGCATCCTGCTGCAGGTCCCCGACCGGTTCTTCCGGTCCGTCGTCGACTTCGCCCTCCCGCCCATGCACGCCTACGCCGTCGGCACCGCGTTCCTCGCCGGCGACGACGACGAGGTGGCCAAGTCGCGCCGCCGGATCGAGGAGATCGCCGCGGAGGAGCAGCTGGCCGTGCTCGGCTGGCGCGAGGTGCCGGTCGACCCCGGGCTGCTGGGCCGGACCGCCCGGGGCGTGATGCCGAGCTTCACCCAGCTCTTCGTGGCCGGCGCGGGCGAGCGGCTGATGGGCATGGCGCTGGAGCGCCGGGCGTACTGCCTGCGCAAGCGCGCCGAGCGGGAGCTCGACGTCTACTTCCCGACGCTGTCGGGACGCACCATCGCCTACAAGGGCATGCTCACCACCGACCAGCTCGACCAGTTCTACCCCGACCTCGTCGACGAGCGGGTGGAGTCGGCCGTCGCGGTGGTGCACTCCAGGTTCTCCACGAACACCTTCCCGAGCTGGCCGCTGTCCCACCCGTTCCGGTTCATCGCGCACAACGGCGAGATCAACACGGTGATGGGCAACCGCAACTGGATGCGCGCGCGAGAGGCGCTGCTGCGGAGCGACCTGATCCCCGGCGACCTGGAGCGGCTCTTCCCGATCTGCACGCCGGGCGCCTCGGACTCCGCGTCGTTCGACGAGGTGCTCGAGCTTCTGCACCTCGGCGGCCGCACCCTGCCGCACTCGGTGCTGATGATGATCCCGGAGGCCTGGGAGAACCACACCGAGATGGCGCCGCGCCGCCGGGCGTTCTACGAGTTCCACGCGGCGCTCATGGAGCCGTGGGACGGCCCCGCGTGCGTGGTGTTCACCGACGGCACGCAGGTCGGCGCGGTGCTCGACCGCAACGGGCTGCGGCCCAGCCGCTACTGGGTCACCGACGACGGCCTGGTCGTGCTCGCCTCCGAGGTCGGCGTCCTCGACCTCGACCCGGCCGCCATCGTGCGCAAGGGCCGTCTGAAGCCGGGTCGGATGTTCCTCGTCGACACCTCCGAGCACCGGATCATCGAGGACGAGGAGATCAAGTCCGAGCTGGCGGCCGAGCAGCCGTACGACGAGTGGCTGCACGCCGGGCTGATCCGGCTCGGGGACATCCCCGCCCGCGAGCACGTCGTGCACACGCATGCCTCGGTGACCCGGCGGCAGCAGGTGTTCGGCTACACCGAGGAGGACAAGCGCGTCCTGCTCGCGCCGATGGCCAAGACCGGCGCGGAGCCGATCGGCTCGATGGGCACCGACACCCCGATCGCGGCGCTGTCGGACCGGCCGCGCATGCTGTTCGACTACTTCAGCCAGCTGTTCGCGCAGGTCACCAACCCCCCGCTGGACGCCATCCGCGAGGAGCTGGTGACCAGCCTGCTCAACTCCATCGGCCCCGAGGGCAACCTGCTGCGTCCCAGCCCCGCGGCCTGCCGCCAGGTGAAGCTGCCGTTCCCGGTGATCGACAACGACGACCTGGCCAAGCTGCGGCACATCAACCGGGACGGCGACATGCCGGGCTTCATCACCCACGTGACCCGCGGCCTGTACGACGTGGGCGGCGGTGGCGAGGCGCTGGCGGCCAAGCTCGACGAGCTGTGCGCCGAGGTCTCCCAGGCGATCGCCGACGGGGCGCGGATCATCGTGCTGTCCGACCGGCACTCCACCGCCGAGCTGGCGCCGATCCCGTCGCTGCTGATGACCGGCGCGGTGCACCACCACCTGGTCCGCGAGAAGACCCGCACCCAGGTCGGCGTGGTGGTCGAGGCCGGTGACGTCCGCGAGGTGCACCACGTGGCGCTGCTGATCGGCTACGGCGCCGCGGCGGTCAACCCCTACCTGGCGATGGAGTCGGTCGAGGACCTCGCCCGCGACGGCTACTACGTCGAGATCCCGGGCGAGCAGGCGGTGCGCAACCTGGTCAAGGCGCTCGGCAAGGGCGTCTTGAAGGTGATGAGCAAGATGGGCGTGTCCACCGTGGCGTCGTACACGGGCGCGCAGATCTTCGAGGCGGTCGGGCTGTCCCAGGCGGTGGTGGACCGCTACTTCACCGGCACCACGTCGAAGCTCGGCGGCGTCGGCATCGACACCCTCGCCGAGGAGGTCGCCAGGCGGCACCGCACGGCGTACCCGACCGACGGTCTTCTGCCGACCGCGCACCGCGCGCTCGAGGTGGGCGGGGAGTACCAGTGGCGCCGCGAGGGGGAGCCGCACCTGTTCGACCCCGAGACGGTCTTCCGGCTGCAGCACGCCACGCGCACCGGCCGGTATGACGTGTTCAAGGGCTACACGGCACGCGTCGACGAGCAGTCCGAGCGGCTGATGACCCTGCGCGGCCTGTTCCGGCTGCGGTCCGCCGAGGAGCTCGGCCGGACCCCGGTCCCGCTGGAGGAGGTCGAGCCGGTCTCGGCCATCGTCACGCGGTTCTCCACCGGCGCGATGTCCTACGGGTCGATCAGCAAGGAGGCGCACGAGACCCTCGCAATCGCGATGAACCGGCTCGGCGGCAAGTCGAACACCGGCGAGGGCGGCGAGGACCCCGACCGGCTGCACGACCCCGAGCGGCGGTCCGCGATCAAGCAGGTCGCCTCGGGGAGGTTCGGCGTCACCTCGGAGTACCTCACCAACGCCGACGACATCCAGATCAAGATGGCGCAGGGCGCGAAGCCCGGCGAGGGTGGCCAGCT
>JBIOYO010000026.1:0-2899 GCA_044870175.1 Nocardioidaceae bacterium
CCGTGCTCGCCCGCCTCGACCAGGCAGCGCTCGGGCACCTCGCGCCAGTCCGGGTCGTCGTCGTACGGCTCGGACGTCACGGAGATCCCGGCGTCCTTCTCCAGCACGAACAGCCGCTCGCCGTACGTCGTGCCGGCGATGCCGCGACCGTCCACGGCCAGCAGGTTGAGCCGGCCGCCGCCGACGGTGTCCACCTCGCGGAGCACCTCGACCAGGGCTGCGCCGAGCGGGGTGCCGGCGGTCCACCGCGACGCGGCCAGGCCGAAGACCAGGGCGGAGTCGACCGGGGCCGCCGCCTCGGGGATGTCCAACGTGCGGTCGTAGAGCTTGCGCCGGGCCTGGTGCCAGTCGCTGAGGCGGCCGTTGTGGCTGAACAGCCACCGGCCCTGGGCGAACGGGCCGACCGAGGACTCGTCATGGGCGAAGCCGGTCGTGCCGGACCGCACGGCGCCGAGGATGCAGCCCGACGCGATCGTGGGGGCGAGGGAGGCGAACGAGGCGTCGGTCCAGATCGGCTGGGCGCGGCGGTAGCGCACCGGCTGCTCCCGGCCCAGCACGTACCAGCCGGCCCCGAACCCGTCGTCGTTCACAACGCCGTGCAGCTGCAGCCGGGGCGACCAGGACTGGGTGGCCAAGGAGCGCTCCGGCTCCAGCAGCAGGTCGGCCAGCGTCACCGGCTCGCCGACGTAGGCGAGGTGCCGACCGGTCAACGCCGGCTCACCCGAGCAGCGTCTCGATCGCGGCCAGCACCCGTGGGTCGTCGGGGACCGTCCTGGTCGAGAAGCGGGCCACGACCAGGCCGTCCCGGTCGAGCAGGAACTTCTCGAAGTTCCAGCGCACGTCGCCGGAGCGGCCGCTGTCGGTGGTGGCCTCCGTCAGGGTCGCGAACAGCGGGTGCCGGCCGGGTCCGGTGACCTCGACCTTCTCGGTCAGGGGAAAGCTGACCCCGTACGTCGTGGAGCAGAACTCCGCGATCTCGTCGGCCGTCCCAGGCTCCTGGCCGCCGAACTGGTTGCACGGCACGCCGAGGACGGTGAACCCGCGCTCGGCGTACTTCTCCTGCAGCTGCTCCAAGGTGGCGTACTGCGACGTGTACCCGCACCGTGAGGCCACGTTGACCACCAGCGCGGGGTTGCCACCGGTCAGCTCGCCCAGGGTGGCCGGCGTCCCGTCGAGGCGGGCGATAGGCGTGTCCAGCAGGGTCAAGACGGTGCCCCCTGTCCGGGTGCGGTCACGTGTGGTCGCCTCCGCGGAATCGCCTGCTCGCTGCGCTCGCCCATGGTGTCAAGGCTAGGTCCACGCTAGGACGCGGTCGCGGAGGTCGACTCGGAAGGGGTGAACACGCAGAGCTCGTTGCCCTCCGGGTCGGCGACCACGGTCCAGGAGACCTCCTCGTCGCGGACCCGCAGCACGGTGGCGCCGTGGTCGAGCAGCTGCTCCAGCGCCGGCGCGGTGACGTCGAGGTGGATCCGGTTCTTGACGGTCTTGGGCTCGGGCACCGGGGCGAAGCAGATGCACTCGAAGGGCAGGCCGGGCACCTCCTCGAGTGCCGAGAAGCCGCTGTCCTCGTCCGTCAGCCGCCCGCCCAGGAGCCCGTGCCACCAGGCGGCGATGTCGTGCGGGTCGCCGGAGGTGTCCACCCCCAGCTCGTACAGGCGGTAGTCCGGGACGGGGTCGCGGACGAACGCGCACAGCTCGCCGCCCTCGGGGTCGCGCAGCACCGTCCACCGGAACGAGTCGGCGTCCAGGACCGTCGCGCCGAGCGCCTCCAGGTCGGCGACCGAGCCTGTGTGCACGTCGATGTGCACCCGCTGCTTGACGGTCACCGGCTCCGGCACTCGGTTGACCCAGACGGTGTGCGCGCTGGTGTTCCCCTCCAGCCGGAGGTCACCGTCATCGAGAGTGACCGGCCGCAGTCCGAGGGCCGCGGCCCAGAACCGGCCCAGCCGGCCAGGGTCGACGGCGTCGATGCACAGGTCCTTGTACGTCGCCAGCGGCACGGCGGCCTCCTACCCCGGCGGCGCCGGCGTCATACCGGTGCGAGCCGCGTGGTTGAGCCCGCCAGCGCGGCCTGCCGCGAGACCCTTTTCAAACCTGGTGACCACCGGTGGTTGAGCCGTGTCGGAAACCTGGTGATCGCCGGTGGTTGAGCCGTGTCGAAACCTGGTGACCGCCGGTGGTTGAGCCGGTCGAGGCGCTAGCCGAGACCGTGTCGAAACCAGGTGACGGTGGGCTGAGACTGTGCCCACGCGGTGGGTGGTTTCGACACGCCTCACTTCGTTCGTCGGTGGTTCCTGAGCTTGTCGAAGGGCTCAACCACCGGGTGCGGTGGGTGGTTTCGACACGCCTCACTTCGTTCGTCGGTGGTTCCTGAGCTGTCGAAGGGCTCAATCATCGGGTGGGGTTGGCACTAGGGTGACGCGGGTGGCGCCGTCGCAGATGCAGGAGCTGGTCGACGAGCTGCGGGAGCGACTCGTGGTGGCGCGCCGCGGCGGCTCGGAGGCCTCCCGTGCCCGGCACACCGCGCGCGGGAAGCTGCTGGTGCGAGACCGGGTGGACCGGCTGCTCGACGCGGGGTCGCCGTTCCTGGAGCTGTCCCCGCTGGCCGCGACGGGGATGTACGACGACGCGGTGCCGTCGGCCGGCATCGTGACCGGGATCGGCCGGGTGAGCGGGCGCGACTGCGTCGTCGTGGCCAACGACGCCACGGTCAAGGGCGGCACCTACTACCCGATGACGGTCAAGAAGCACCTCCGGGCGCAGACCGTCGCCCGGGACAACCGGCTGCCGTGCCTCTACCTCGTGGACTCCGGCGGGGCGTACCTGCCGATGCAGGACGAGGTGTTCCCCGACCGCGAGCACTTCGGCCGGATCTTCTTCAACCAGGCCACGCTGTCCG
>JBIOYO010000027.1:0-5768 GCA_044870175.1 Nocardioidaceae bacterium
GTCGTGGCCTTCGCCGACGTCGCCCGCGCGCGGGTGCAGGTGGAGATCGGCAAGGCGGAGGGCTGAGCCGTGGACATCGACATCAGCATCCTGCGGGCCCTTGAGCGCGAGCGGGACATCTCCTTCGACATCCTCGTGGACGCGATCGAGCAGGCCCTCCTCACGGCGTACCACAAGACCCCCGGCGCTCGGCCCGACGCCCGCGTCGAGCTCGACCGCAAGACCGGGCACGTCACGGTGTACGCCGTCGAGACCGACGAGAACGGCGAACCCGTGGGGGAGTACGACGACACTCCCGAGGGGTTCGGCCGGATCGCCGCCACGACCGCGAAGCAGATCATCCTGCAGCGGCTGCGCGACGCCGAGGACGACGTGAAGTTCGGGGAGTTCTCCGGCAAGGAGGGCGACATCGTCTCCGGGACCGTCCAGCAGGGCCGGGACCCGCACGACGTGCTGGTCGACCTGGGCCGGCTCGAGGCGCTGCTGCCCGCCGCCGAGCGCGTCCCGGGTGAGCGCTACGAGCACGGCACCCGGATCAAGTGCCTCGTGATCAGCGTCCGGCGTGGCCTCCGCGGCCCGCAGGTCATGCTGTCGCGGTCCCACCCCAACCTGGTCAAGAGGTTGTTCGCCCTCGAGGTGCCCGAGATCGCCGACGGGACCGTCGAGATCTGCGCCATCGCGCGGGAGGCGGGGCACCGCTCGAAGATCGCGGTGCGGTCCCACGTCGAGGGGGTCAACGCGAAGGGCGCCTGCATCGGGCCGATGGGTCAGCGGGTCCGCAACGTGATGCACGAGCTGCACGGGGAGAAGATCGACATCGTCGACTGGTCCGCCGACCCGGCCGAGCTGGTGGGGCACGCTCTCTCCCCGGCGAGGGTGCTCTCGGTCGAGGTCGTTGACGCGGCCGCCCGGTCCGCCCGGGTGACGGTGCCCGACTACCAGCTGTCGCTGGCCATCGGCAAGGAGGGCCAGAACGCCCGGCTGGCCGCGCGGCTCACGGGCTGGCGCATCGACATCCGGTCCGACGAGCCGGCGTAGCGGGCGCAGCCGGCGGATCCTCACCTCCGCGCGCAGCGCCCTCTCGTGAGGATGCCCCGGCTCGTCGGCCCAGGCAGGGACGTGTGGTGCGCAGGGCCGGAGCACGGTCGGCCCGCCCGGGCCACCAGTCCAGATCACCCCGTCGGAGGCACCCTCCCCGAGGCGGTACACTGGTCGACGGCCGTCCGACCCCCAGCGCACGAACCCGGTGAGGCATGTCCGCAGACCCGGTCCGCACCTGCGTGGGTTGCCGGGAGAGGGCGGCCCGGCGCGAGCTGCTGAGGGTGGTGGTCCAAGACGGCGTCTTGGTCCCCGACCCGTCCAGGCGGGCGCCGGGGAGGGGAGCGCACCTGCACCCGACCCGGACCTGTCTCGCGCTCGCCCAGCGCCGCCGAGCCCTTGCCAGGGCACTACGCTGCGAGGGGCGGGTGGACGACCACCTGCTCGAGGAGTACGTCGGGCAGGTGACCCCCGAGCCCGCCGACGGCACCACCCGACCGAAGACCGACAGAAGATGGAGCATCAGCTCATGAGCACTCGATGAGTACTTTCCGATGAGCGTGCACACCAGCTAGCGGTCCGAGCCTTCCCTCTTCCTGACGGGCTCGGGCCAGGAGGAGAAGCGTGGCCAAGACCCGAGTCCACGAGCTCGCCAAGGAGCTCGGCGTCGAGAGCAAGGTCGTTCTCGAGAAGCTCAAGGAGATGGGCGAGTTCGTCAAGTCGGCCTCGTCGACCATCGAGCTCCCCGTCGAGATGAAGTTCAAGAGGCAGTTCGCCGAGCAGGCGGCTGCCTCGGCCCCGGCGCCTGGCCCGGCGGCGGCCACGGCCACCGCCCCGCCCGCAGCAGCCGCGCCGGCCGCCCGGTCCGGACCCGCTCCGGCCGTGGCCACCTCCGCCGCACCGGCCCCGGCCGCACCTGCCCCGGTGACACCCATCGCGTCGCCGCCCCCGGCCCAGCCGGCTGCCGCCCAGCCGGCTGCCGCCCATCCGGCCGCCACGCTGCCCACCGAGGGGTCTGGGCCGGCACCCGGCCCGCGCCCCGGGCCGCACCAGGCTCCCGCGGTCGACGCCCCGGCCGCTCGCAGCCAGGCGCCGGGCGCCGACACGCGCCAGCAGCCTCCGGCCGGGCCACAGCGCTCCCAGCCCGCTCCGGGCGCCCCAGGAGTCCCGGGCGCCGGATCCGGGGGCCTGGGCGCGGCACCCGGACAGCCGCCCGGCTCAACACCCAGCTCGACGCCCGGCGCGGGGGGGACTCCCGGTCCGCGTCCTGCCAGGCCCGCGCCGCGCCCCGGCGGCCAGCGCCAAGGTGCCCCGCGCCCCGGGAACAACCCGTTCTCGTCGACCCAGGGCATGGGCCGGCGGCCCGCGCCGCAGACCCCCGGTGCGCCCGGCGACCGCGCCGCGCGACCGCCGGCCGCGCGGGACGGCGGTGCCGGCGGCCCGGGCCGCAGCGGTGGGCTGCCCACGGCACGCCCGGGCATGCCCCGCCCCAACCCGGCGATGATGCCCAAGTCCCCTGGCGCCTTCGGAGCGCCCGGCCGCGGCGGCCCCGGCGGGGCACCCGGTCGCGGTGCACCCGGCCGCGGCGGTCCCGGCGGGGCCCCTGGGCGCGGTGGTCCCGGTGGGGCTCCTGGACGTGCCGGTGCCCCGGCCGGCCGCGGGGGCTTCGGCGGCGGCGGGCCGGCGGCCGGCGGCGCGCCCGGTCGTCCCGGGGCCGGTCGTCCCGGTGGCCGGGGCTCCACGCAGGGTGCGTTCGGCCGGCCCGGCGGTCCCTCGCGCCGCGGCCGCAAGTCGAAGCGGCAGCGGCGCCAGGAGTTCGACAACATGGAGGCGCCGACGATCGGCGGCGTGCGCGTCCGCAAGGGCAACGGGGAGACAGTCCGCCTGGCCCGAGGCGCGTCGTTGACCGACTTCGCCGAGAAGATCAACGTCGAGCCGGCGTCGCTGGTGCAGATGCTGTTCCACCTCGGTGAGATGGTGACCGCCACCGAGTCGGTGAACGACGCCACGCTGCAGCTGCTCGGCGAGGAGCTCAACTACGTCGTCGAGGTCGTCTCCCCCGAGGACGAGGACCGCGAGCTGCTGGAGTCCTTCGACCTGGAGTTCGGCACCGACGAGGGCGACGAGTCCGACCTGACGGTCCGGCCGCCGGTCGTCACCGTCATGGGCCACGTCGACCACGGCAAGACCAAGCTGCTGGACGCGATCCGCAGCGCCAACGTGGTCGCCAAGGAGGCGGGCGGGATCACCCAGCACATCGGCGCCTACCAGGTGGCCACGGAGGTGGACGGTGAGGAGCGCCGGATCACCTTCATCGACACGCCCGGTCACGAGGCGTTCACCGCCATGCGTGCCCGTGGCGCCCAGTCCACCGACATCGCGGTGCTGGTCGTGGCCGCGGACGACGGCGTCATGCCGCAGACGGTGGAGGCGCTCAACCACGCCAAGGCCGCCGCGGTGCCGATCGTGGTGGCGGTGAACAAGATCGACAAGCCCGACGCCGACCCGGCCAAGGTCCGCGGCCAGCTCGCCGAGTACGGCCTGGTCCCCGAGGAGTACGCCGGTGACACCATGTTCGTCGACGTGTCCGCGAGGGCGCACACCAACATCGACGGGCTGCTCGAGGCCATCGTGCTCACCGCCGACGCGTCCCTGGACCTCCGGGCCAACCCGCACCAGGATGCGCAGGGCCTCGTCGTCGAGGCGCACCTGGACCGCGGCCGCGGCCCGGTGGCGACCGTGCTCGTGCAGCGCGGCACGCTCCACGTCGGCGACTCGATCGTGGCCGGCCCCGCCTACGGCCGGGTCCGGGCCATGCTCGACGAGCACGGCAACGGCATCGACGAGGCCGACCCGTCGCGTCCGGCGATGGTGCTCGGCCTGACCGCGGTGCCCGGCGCGGGCCAGAACTTCCTGGTCGTCGAGGACGACCGGGTGGCCCGGCAGATCGCCGAGAAGCGCGAGGCTCGCGAGCGCGCCGCGCTGCAGGCGCAGCGGCGGGTGCGACGTACCCTCGAGGACTTCATGAAGTCGATGGAGGAGGGCCAGAGCCAGGAGCTCAACCTCATCCTCAAGGGCGACGTGTCCGGGTCCGTCGAGGCGCTGGAGGACTCGCTGGCCAAGATCGACGTGGGCGACGAGGTGTCCCTGCGGGTCATCGACCGCGGGGTCGGCGCGATCACCGAGACCAACGTGATGCTGGCAGCGGCCTCCGACGCGATCATCATCGGCTTCAACGTCCGCCCCCAGGGCAAGGCGACCGAGCTGGCCGACCGCGAGGGCGTGGAGATCCGCTACTACTCGGTGATCTACCAGGCCATCGACGAGATCGAGGCCGCGCTCAAGGGGATGCTCAAGCCGGAGTTCGAGGAGGTCCAGCTGGGCACTGCGGAGATCCGCGAGATCTTCCGGTCCAGCCGGGTCGGCAACATCGCCGGCTGCATGGTCACCAGCGGGACCATCCGCCGCAACGCCAAGGTCAGGCTGCTGCGCGACGGCGCGGTGGTGGCCGACAACCTCGACCTGGCGTCGCTGCGCCGCGAGAAGGACGACGTCACCGAGGTCCGCGAGGGCTTCGAGTGCGGTCTGGTCCTGCGCGGGTACAACGACATCAAGCACGGGGACGTGGTCGAGGCGTTCGAGATGCGGGAGATCCCCCGCTCCTGACGCGGGACCTCGGGCGCCGGACGGTCCGTCCGGGCCCCCCGCCCCGCGTCGCGCCGACCCTGTCCGACGCCGTGCCGTCCGGTGCCCTGCGAGGGCACGGCCCGCTCTCACGAAGGAGCCACCGCCGATGAGCAACCCACGGGTGCCCCGGATCGCCGACCGGATCCAGGTGGTCGTCGCCGAGATGCTCGAGCGCCGAGTCAAGGACCCGCGGCTCGGGTTCGTCACCGTCACCGACGTCCGGGTCAGCGGCGACACCCAGCACGCGTCGGTCTTCTACACCGTTCTCGACAGCGCCGGCAGCGCCATCAACGGCTCTGCTCCTGCTGACGGCGCGGACCCGCTCTCGGCCACGGCGGCCGCGCTGGAGTCGGCCAAGGGCCTGATCCGCTCGGAGGTCGGCAAGCAGCTCGGCATGCGCCACGTGCCGACCCTGGAGTTCATCCACGACGCGCTGCCGGAGACCGCCCAGCACATCGACGACCTCCTCGCCCGGGCCCGCGAGTCCGACGCGGCGGTCGCCGCGGCGGCCGCGGGAGCGACGTACGCCGGGGACGCGGATCCGTACCGGCGGCCAGCCGACGGCGACGACGAAGACCCCGAGGCCGGCGTGCGCTCCGCGGACACCACCGGACCGTGACCCTCCCCCGGCCGGAGTCCGGGCTGCTCGTCGTCGACAAGCCGTCCGGCCCCACGTCGCACGACATCGTCGCGCAGGTACGCAGGCTGGCCGGCACCCGCAAGGTCGGCCACGCCGGCACGCTCGACCCGATGGCCACCGGCGTCCTGCTGCTGGGTCTGGGCCGGGCGACCCGCCTGCTCGGCCACCTGGCGGGCAGCGACAAGGCTTACGAGGCGACCGTCCGCCTGGGGGTGTGCACGTCGACGGACGACGCGGAGGGGGAGGTGCTCGCGACCGCGCCGGCCGAGTCCGTCGACGCGGTCACGCCCGCTCAGGTCGAGGCGGCCGCGGCGGCGTTCCGCGGGACGATCGCACAGGTGCCCTCCGCCGTGTCGGCGGTGAAGGTCGACGGGCAGCGTGCCTACCGGCGGGTCCGCGCGGG